>NZ_JARJFB010000020.1:0-15466 GCF_034554655.1 Candidatus Megaera venefica | reverse complement strand
GTTTATGACTAGTAGTAAGCTCTGTTCGTTAAATGATTTAGCTAAAACTAATAAATTACTAAAACTATGGTCTGTCCGACCAAAAAAATCATGCGTATCTCTAAAGTAACTGGCCCAAATAAAATTACTCATTATTGGAGCGCACAATATCAACAAGTAAAGAATAAAATTATACCTTAATTTCGATTCGTTTGAGCCTCTAATGTCTTTAAAAATAATGATCGAAGCACTTATTAGAGCCAGTATCAAACCAATTTCTCGAAACAAAGGTAGTAATACAAAAATTGGGAACGATGCAATTATAGCCCTTTTATTATTTGTCTCTAAAATATATATCGCCACAATTGAATAAAACATTAAGCCAATAGTGCTATCATTATAAATCGACCGAATACCCGTGGTATAAAGCATAATGATCGCTAATATTGGCGTGATGATGAAAATACTGTGCCAAAAATTTTTATTGGCCATTAAAGGAGCCAAAAAAATCAGATGGAAAATAAAATGCGCAAGTAGCGCCTTTGCTTCAGAATATCCTGAAAACAATAACATAAAATAATGATAGACTGCCGGCCCCCGTGGGTAATGAGCATGTATAGGAAATATCGACGTGAACATATCCTGTTTTTCAAAAACATTACTAAGTAACAGCTCCTTACTTGCCTCCCCCCAAAATGAAAAATCATCCCAAGAACTAAAATACGCATTTCTAGTATAAAAGGCATAAATTAAAATAGCACAAAGCAGAATAGTAATTTCACCCCAATATTGCTTCAAACAATAGCGTAATTCTTTTCTATCCAAATAAACATAAGTACAAAAACTAACCATACCCACAATATAGACAAGATAAGTAGCTAGAAACAGCAACTCACACATTGCACAGATATATAAAAAGACAATTATTAAGGACAGGGAAGCAGGAAGAGAGTAAGTAAATTTAACCTTGAAATATCTTGTTGGTAAGTAAGCTATGCCAAAATAAGCTAATATAGAAATTAACATAGTATTTTCTCCGCTGCAAGCAAGGCTAGATATAACAAATTAAATAACAATAATACAGCATTATAAACCAAGACTTTTTGGCTTAAACGTTTTAAGCCAAATATCTATCATTAGCTTTGTTATTACTAGAGCAGTATACATCGAACAAACAATACCTATAGTTAGTGTAACAGCAAACCCTTTGATCGTCCCAACGCCGAAGCTATATAGCAAGAACGCAGCTATCAAGGTCGT
Source organism: Candidatus Megaera venefica (assembly GCF_034554655.1). Taxonomy (NCBI): domain Bacteria; kingdom Pseudomonadati; phylum Pseudomonadota; class Alphaproteobacteria; order Rickettsiales; family Rickettsiaceae; genus Candidatus Megaera; species Candidatus Megaera venefica. The sequence continues at coordinate 14,227 of NZ_JARJFB010000020.1, read as the reverse complement.
AACATTAGAGTCGGTAATCGTGGCAAAGGCTGATTCAAATCCTAACTTCACGGCATACAGATTAGAACAACCTTTTGAAAGTTCTTCACGTATTCTCTCATATATAAGAACGTTAGCATCAACTGCCATACCTATCGTTAAAATAATACCAGCAATACCAGGTAAAGTTAGGGTAGCTTGCAGCATAGAAAGAAGTGCAAAAATATACAACAGCGCTATTACCAGAGTAATATTAGCAATCAAGCCAAGAATCCCATACGCAAGAACCATAAATACAGCAACAAAGATAAACCCTACAATAGCAGCAGTTTTACCTGACTCAATTGAATCCGCACCCAGGTTAGGCCCTATTGACCTCTCTTCCACAATTTTTAATGGCGCTGGCAACGCACCAGCTTTGAGCATTAAAGCTAACTCAGTTGCTGATTCAACAGTAAAATGGCCAGAAATAACACCATCACCACCAACAATAGGATCATTAATAACCGGAGCGCTTAAGACTCTTCCGTCAAGGATGATCGCCAAACGCTTACCACGGTTCTTTGTTGTTGCTTCAGCAAATTTCTTAGCACCCATATTATTTAAAGAGAAATGAACCACGGGCATAGCTTCCTGAAACTGTGCTTGAGCATTATTTAGCTGATCACCGCTAACTATCACTTTTTTCTTAATAACCATTATCTCAGAACCATCTTCTGATTTCACTATTTTAGAATCAAGTGGAGCATGCCCAGTTTTAGCACGTTCCAAATTGGCACTATCATCAACCAAATGAAAGGTTAATTTTGCTGTTTTGCCAAGTACTCTCTTAAGTTCCGCCGGATTTTCTTCTCCTGGAACTTGTAACAAAATATCCCTTACCCCTTGGCGTTGAATAGTTGGTTCTTTTGTCCCTGTGCTATCAACCCTCATCCTAACAATCTCTATTGACTGATCAATAACCTTATCCTGAAGCTGATTCAGCTCATATTCACTATAATACAAAGTCATAATACTTCCTTCAACTGCGAAAGAAAGATTAGGATCAATGTTCTTTATAATTTTTTTTAGACTTTTGAGATCATCATTATCTCGAAAATCAAATTTAATATTATTTCTTGATACCTGAAGGTTTCTATAACCAATTTTTTCATCTCTTAAATATTTTCTCAGAGACTCGACAACTGACTGGCTGACATCATCCATGTAGCTATCAAAATCAGCACTAAGAAGAAGGTGCGAACCTCCTCTTAAATCCAAACCCAAATTTATTTTATCACCAGGAAACCAACTCAGACGATGGTTATTCGTAAAGTTCGGCAATACGTATAAAATCGCGATTAAAGTAAATATTACAGAAATAATAAATTTGAATTTTGATATTTTTTGCACAGCAAACTCTTACAATTGTTATTATTTCTTTTTTTGCTTCACAGAAGAAGCAGATTTGGCATCAATTTGCTTCTTATCTTTAGTATCTTCAGGTTTTTTACTCCTACTAACTATATCGGCAATCGAAGTTTTGAGCACTTTAATTTCAACGTCTTTTGCAATTTGTAGCATTACAGTATTATCACTATCATTGATTTTACTAATAACTCCAAATAAACCAGAATTTGTCATTACTTCTTCTCCTTTCTTTACCCCAGAAACTAAAGTTTCTTGATTACGACGCTTTTTTTCCTGTGGACGAATAAGCAAAAAATAGAACACCACAAAGATTAGCACCATTGGGACAAGGCTTGTCCATCCATTAGACTCAACTGGAGGAGGAGCTGCTGCAGCACTACTTGTATCTTGAACGGTAATAGTATCTGTTGTATCCATTTTGTACCTCTATAAATATCTAATCAAGTTTTTGCTATATTATACATGCTTACAGCAAGCGTCAAATTAAATCAGACTTAATGAATTCATGAGCGGCCCTTGCGCACTAGGCTCACAAAATTCCTTTGTATCAGTTGATTTGATGCTTGCTATTATTTGTCTCTTTCAATTGCTTGTTGTACAATTTGTAATATTCTTTTTGAAGTTTTAGCAATTCAGAATGTTGTCCTTGTTCTATAATTTTGCCATTTTTCATTACTACAATCTGATCGGCATCTTTAATGCTTGCTAACCTGTGAGTTATGATCATAGTTGTCCTACCTAACCTAAGCCTTGCCAATGAATCTATTATTGATCTTTCGGAATTTGGGTCTAGCGCGCTTGTTGCTTCATCTAAGACCAGAATGGGAGCGTCCTTTAAAAAAGCTCTAGCAATTGACAGCCTTTGTCTTTGGCCACCAGATAGGGTTGTTCCATTCGACCCTATCATTGTGTCATACCCATCGGGTAAGGCAAGAATAAATTCGTGGGCATCAGCAGACTTAGCCGCCTTAATCACCAAATCTCTTGAAGCTCCCATTGTTCCATAAGAAATATTCTCTAGAACTGTAGTATCGAAAAGCACTGTTTCCTGAGAAACCAAAGAGATTTGACTCCTTAATGACTTAAGGGATATGTCTTTTATGTCATAGTCATCAATCACTATTTGTCCAAGTGACGGATCAAACATTCGAATCACTAGATTAGCAACAGTGGTTTTACCGCTGCCTGAGCTACCTACAAAAGCATATGTTTTTCCAGTATCAACCTTTAAGTCTAGTGACTTCAAAGCTACCTTACCGTTGGAAAATTTCATTTCAACATTTTTGAATTCAATGTACGGAGAGATGAAAACAGGGCTACTAGCATTATCCTTATCTGAAATAATCGGTTTAAAATCAAGAATATTAAAAACACGATTGGCTGCCGTAATGCCCTCTTGTAAGTTTACATTTAACGCTACAAGGCTTTTAAATGGCCTGTAAGCCGAAACAAAAGCGGTAATAAAAGCAAATAATGCACCAGTACTCATTTTGCCTTGGATCACGGCAAAACCACCATACCAAAGGACGCAAGCTATTGCAAAACCACTTAATATTTCCATTATCGGCGAGGTTAGAGAATCAAATTTTGCCGCCTTTTTATAGAACTGCAGAATATTTGAGGTTATTTTTCTTGCTCTATCAGCTTCTATTTTTTCCGTACAAAAAGATTTAATCACCTTGATAGATGAAAAAGTTTCATCTAACCTTGCTGTAAAATCTCCTAATTCTTCCTGAGCTGAAGTTGTTACACCACGCATTTTTCGCCCAAGCCTTTGAATTGGATATATCGCAAGCGGGAACGCCAAGAAAATAAATAATGCCAGAAACGGATCTAAGCTAAACATTATTCCGATCAAAAATATTACCGATAACAAATGCTTAGCACAACCAACTAAAAGGTCGGACACCGCTCCCCTCATTAACATTATGTCATTTGTAAATCTTGAGATCAATCTACCCGAAGATTGAGACTGGATGAACAAAAAATCTGCTTGTAACAGGTGCTCATACATAAGCATCTGTAAGTTTGTAAGAATTTGCTGACCAATAAATTTAATAAAATAACTCTGAAAATACTCTGCTATACCTTTTATTGAATATATAGATAACATCAAAAGAGGAATCACTACCAACATATGACGATCATGCGTCAAAAACACTCTATCAATTGCTGGTTGCACTAACCTTACAATTGCTGCAGAACAAATTGCGACAATCACCATAAAAAATATCGCCGTAAAGATTTGTCTCTTATAAGCAGACACATGGTCTTTTAAAAGCCTTTTTATTACTTGCAGCGACTCAAGCTTTCTTTCAATTATCAATTTTTAATACTCCTAAACCATTAAGCTCTCGATGCACATCAAATAAGTCAGTTACTAGTAAACTTAGGGGTATTTGGTGCGAGACACGATGAAGCAAAGCCTTTACATAATAGATGAAACGATTAACAAGCTACCCAAGTACCAATCATTATTGTTTAATCTAAACAATATCCTGCAGATCTTATTGTCTTGATCAGTGGATATCTATCAGAATCAAGTTTCATTAGAGTTCTAATCCTATTTATATGGACATCAATAGTTCTATGAGCAATATCTTTTTCCGTTCCCCAAACATAATCAATAATTTGGCGACGTGAATATATATTTTTAGGTTTCTGAACAAAGAGTTCTAAAATTTTGAACTCTGTTGGCCCCAAGTGAACTTGTTTAGCTCCCCTGTGAACCCTAAAAGTTGAGAGGTCCATACTGATATCACCATATTTGATAATTTTGTCCTGGAATATGGGTTTAGATTTTCTAAGCAACAATCTGATCGTTGTCATTAGTTCATTAGGAGTAAAAGGCCTGCGTATTATCTCAGTATAACCTCCACTAATTAAATTATAATTATCAACCGGTTCACCTTGTTCAATAATAAATACTATAGGTAATTCTTTTAATTCAATTATCTTTCTAAGAGCTACTCCAACCTCTATTGCAGACTTGTCTTGTACTCTAGAGCTAACTATAGCCACATTTGGTAAATGTACTTGAGCTGCTCTTTGGGCTGTTTCAGAATTTCTTGCCCTTGTAACATCAAACCAGTAACGCTCAATGGTATTACAAAGGCTAGTATTCATTACCTCATCTGCTTCAACAACTAGTATTTTGGGCGGCAATTTATCTGACACGAATTAGTCTCCTTAAATTAACTTAAATTCAATTTTTATTTAGCGTCAGTCATTATAATTCTTTATATGGTTACAACCAAGTAAAATACAATTAACGTAAGTGCTTTTTTTATTCTTTATGTTTAATTAAGGACATTTTTGCATGATTAAGAAAGATAATGCTTGAACAAATTAGTTTATATTGTTATAAATGGCCATATTTTATAAAGTCACTTATTAATTGGAGACGCTTTTTATGGCATTTTACGAGTCCATTATTATTATTCGTCAGGACGTTTCGTCAGCTGATGTCGACAAGATCGTTGATGATCTTAAGCAGGTAATCAAGAATTATGACGGCAACGTGGTAAAAACAGAATATTGGGGCCTCAGAACTCTTGCTTATGAAATTCAGAACAATAAGAAAGGTCATTACTATTTCATGGGTATTGAAGCAAATAAGCCTCTATTAGATGAACTTGATAGAAAAACTAAACTTAGCGAAAGCATAATTAGAACTTCTCTAGTACGTGTAGATGCAATCAGCAAAGATCCATCTCCTATCCTTAGAGCAAAAAGCAGTGACGACGAAAATATAGTTGATGTAACGTCAAATCGAAACTAAAGCAATTCATTCGAAAATAAAAGTAGATTAATTTCATGGCATACGAACCTTCTTCAGAACCAAACAAATCATTTGAAAACTCAAACGATAGAACTAATAGAAAGCCGTTTTTTAAAAAGAGCAAAGGATGCCCTTTTTCAGGCAATGGGGCTAGCGTTATAGATTACAAAGACCCAGATCTTTTGGGGAAATTTATATCTGAAGGCGGCAGGATGTTACCAAGTAGAATTACCAACGTTTCTGCAAAACATCAACGAGCTTTAAAGAAAGCAATTAAACACAGCAGAACTCTTGCACTTTTACCTTTCGTTTATACAAGCAAGTAGTTTTCGGACTGAAATTATCATCATTGAACATTTTATTTATACACAAATATGCAAGTTATCTTAGTAAAGCCAGTTAGAAAGTTAGGAAAAGTTGGGAACACCGTTACCGTCGCCGATGGTTTTGGTCGCAACTATTTAATCCCTCAAGAATTTGCAATAAGGGCTACCAAAGAAAATATCGCTAAATTTTCTTCTTTGCAAAAAGATATGGAAGCTAAAAATGCTGAAAATAAAGTTGACGCAGAAAAAGTGGTAGCTGCTATTAAAAGCAAGCACATAACTTTTATAACTCAATCTGCTGCTGATGGAAGATTATTTGGTTCTGTCAGTGCAAAAGCAATAGCAGCTGAGCTTTCAAAGCTTGCGAATGTACCACTTAATTATACCAATGTTCTTCTTGATACTCCTATTAAATTCAATGGTATATTTGACGTTCAAGTTATCCTTCATCCTGAGGTTATTACTACTATATTAGTGGTAGTTGCCAAAACTGATACCGAAGCACAAGACGCTCTAAGAGAATATAAAGAAGGCGGTAAAAAAGACGCTCAACAGAAAGAAGATGAGCTAAGCGCAATGGAAGCAGAGAATTCAAAGCAAAAGGAAGTAACGGAAGAAGAAGACGCAAACTAAGCGTAGGAAGTATTAAAAAGCTTTCTTAGCAACAACCAACTGCACTATAAAATTTACCACAAGATTGGGCTGCAAAAGTAAATAATCCTGGTACCGCGCTATTACCGTATTTCTAGGATATCTGGCAGGAATGTTCGATGGAATTGTTGAAGTTTTTGTTTGCTTCATAAATGGCTTTACCTACGAATCATTTGACGGTATAAGCTTTGCAAAAGTGGTTGGAGTCGACACTAATTTTGACTAATTAGACTTTTCACGTTTTTAAATAAAAACTTATACTTTATCTAAATACTCTTTTGTTTTTTTCTATCTCCCTAAAAATTTTCGTAGTACTATTTTCTCTTATTATCCTGGTTTTATACAAAGACCAAAGGGCATGGTATAGTAAATTTTAATCTACTAGCCCGAACTTAACTATTTATTTTATGCGCAAACTATCGATATTTATACTCCAGTTTTTCACAATCTTTTTTTTAGCCTTAATATTAGGTTCATTTTCTGCTCATGCTAAATTTCAAGAGGAGTTCAGCAACATCTATACATTTGGTGATAGTTTTAGCTATCAAGGTACGTGGACTGAACTGCTGATGAAGCGCTATGGTATAAATTACATAGATAACAAAAATGGTTTTGCTTTTGGTGGAGGAAAAACTTTTGACTTACCGATCCAATTATCCAATTATACCTCTAATGTTGGTGGTTTTGATAGTAATGGTCTCTACCTAGTCTTCATGGGACCAAGTGACTCTGCTAATTCTCATAATAGAACTGCTATACCTGGCGGATTTTTAGGATTCGGTTTTGAGGCCAATCAATATAATAATACTGGATTATCATTTGATGATTTTGTAATGCAATACAACAAAGGAGTATTTAATTTTAGTGACCTTTTTCCTCAAACATATAACGACATACAAAATAGAGCAAAATCATATGGTAATTTTATAAATCATATTTCAACTAATGGAGCTCACTATATTGTTCTGTTAAATCAATTCAATGATGGATTACGCCAGGATGGTTCTAGTGAGTGGTCTTTATTTTTCCATGGTATATGGAGCAATGAATTTAATAAAGCGGTTAATGAACAAATTGCTAGACAAGCTCCACATGCAAATATTATTTTTGTAGATACTAAAAGATTGTTGAATGAAGTAACCAGCAATCCTACCGCATATTTTACTCCTGACCAAATCCAAAGAACTCAAGAAAACCAAGGATTTTTTATATCCGCACACCCAACAGGTGACGCTCATCAATTAATTCAACACTATGTTGCTTCAATTTTAGAAGCTCCCAGCAGAGTAGCCTTGATGCGGGAGTTGCCTATTAATAATGGGCTCTTAGTAATAAATACGGTAGCTAAATTAGCCGGCGATTCAAACAATTTTAACAATAACAGTAAATCCTTTACTATTATACCAACTGGTACGTACCAGTTAAATTATGCTCCCGATTTTAGCACAAAACAATTGGGGCTTGGAGCTTCACATACGGCAAATCCAACTGTACTCGCAAATTGCATAATGAATGATTACTTGATAATTGGTACACAAGTACATTACTTCTATAATTATTCTCACTTTGCTAAAAAGTACGGTCGTGGAACTGTGAGTGAGCCAGCAGTTTCTTTACACGCCATGTATAATAATGCTGAAAATCATGTTTTTGGCTACATAATCAGTGGTTTTGGTAATATTAAATACAATATTCGTAGAGATATTCAGCTTGGGAGAAATCAAATTTCTGAGCAAGGAAAAACTACTGGTAAACGATATATGGCCGCAGGCGGATTCGGCTACAATTATACTTTAAAAGACACTACTCTTACTCCATTCTTAAATACTAGTTACCAGAGTGTTAGCCTAAAATCGTATAAAGAAAGAGGAGAAATCAGGAGTACCACAATGGCATTTAAAGTTCCAAGACGAGATTCTTTCCTTGGTGAAGTTGGTCTAAAAATTTCAAAAGAGCTAATCGCACGTAATATACCAATCTCACCTATGTTATCACTATCATATGTTCATGAATTTGCGAATACTATAAGTAAAAGAGCCCAAAGCAGAGTATCGGATATGCCTAAATATTTCTTTATTCCCACTTATGAAATACCAAAATCTTCTTTTAATATGAGCAGTGGTGTATCAATAAAAATAAATAATCGAATGTTTATTGATCTCAATTTAGGTATTAAGCCATTCAACAAAGTTAGTCTAGTAAATGCTGGATTATCTGCTAGCATTCATTTCTAAAACTTTAACTGATAATCAGCTTTGTAAAAGTCATCCTGAACTTGATTCAGAATCTAATTAACCCCAACTATGGATAAGATAAATATTAGATTTAGTTATGTCCGGCAAGAAACGCAGTCATACCGGGCTTGATCCGGTATCTTCTTATCTACCGTCATGCTGAACTCAGTTGGTTTCACCTGTCTCTTCGACCAAGTAATCTTCTCCTATCTCATGAGATCCTGAAGTAAATTCAGGATGACGGTGCGTACAGCGATCCCCAGTATAAACCATACGACTCTATTCCTTATCCATAGTTCAGGTTAATTAGGATCAGAAGACGATCCAGAATCAAGTTCAGGTTATCTTAGAAACTAGAATTTGGAGTACGTAAAAATTCCAATTCTTGTAAAGTTGAGATTCTGCCTAGTATCTTATTTCGATGAGGAAAACGGCTAAATCTAACAATGATATCATGGTGTGCTATAGCGTAGTTTAAGGTATTTATATTCTTCATTTTACTATATAATTCTACGGAGAGTTCTTGGTCTAGCAATAATTCACTATGCATGAGAGGCATATATAAAAACATGCGTTGATCCGAGTTAAGCTTTAAGTCAAAGCCTTTCTCAATTGCTTCTTTAACCAAAAATAGTGATATTTCATCTCCAGAAAAGGCTTGCGGGGTATCTCTAAACATATTACGTGGAAATTGATCTAAAACTAGTACTAAAGACAATAAACTTTCTGCCTTATTTTTCCAATTTTCTAATTCCCTATTAATAGCTTGATTATAAACTGTTAGAAACTTTTCCTGAATGAGAGTGTCAAACTCTGGCTCTTTTACAAACCACTTTTGCTTATTATTAAACCAAAAATCAATAACAACATTATAGTCCATAAATTATTCTTATCTTGGAATTTGAGCCTATATTATTAAGATTATACCTAGGCTATATAGTAATCAATGATAAGTAACAAAGCATATAATGCTTAATAGAAAACAACTAATCAAGCACTAAAAATACCTAGTCAAATTTATATCCATGATTTAAAAGGAAATACAATAAAAGTATTTTTTGTTAGTTAAGCTGCGGCTAGCTTCTCTCGCAATAACTCAACTAATTTTTCTGTCGCGGTGGCTATGGTTATATTTTCTAAAACTGCTATTTCAGTCGCAAGGCGGTTGAGTGCTGATTCGTAAATTGTTCTCTCACTATAAGAACGATCATTATCAACATTTTTATATAAATCACGTACAACTTCAGCAATGGCCTCAATTTGGCCAGAATTTATTTTGGTTTCGTACTCTTGAGCACGTCTGCTCCACATCTTATTTCCGCGTTTTGGTTTATCGTTCAAGATGCTATACACTTTATTAACATCACTTTTAGTAGCCAAGGTTCTAAGACCAGAAGCAGTAGCTCTTGAAACAGGAACTCGTAGAGTCATTTTATCATGCGGGAATGAAATTACATAAACTTCTAGCTTAATTTCACCTATTGCTTGACTCTCTATTTCAATAATTTCGCCGACGCCATGAGAAGGGTAGACTACTCTTTCACCAACTTTGAATTCTGGTTTTTTTGACATGCACACCTCATAAATTAAGGAAAATTACTCGGCAGGTATTATATCATATTTATATTGAGAATAAAAGCATATAATTTAGTTAATGAATTAATCTTTCGGTAATAAAACCTCTCTTTTCCCAGAATGATTAGGCGGGGAAAGGATACCGTTTTTTTCCATTGTCTCAACAATATTTGCCGCCCGGTTATACCCAATACGAAGGCAACGCTGAATATAACTGATTGAAGTTTTTCTTTCAGTTCTAACTATATTTACTGCTTGTGTGTATATATCATCATCCTCTCCTTCATCAGAGATCATATTAGAAGATATTTCATCGTCTCCTTCAGTTACAGCTGATATATATTCTGGCACTCCAGTTGACCTAAGAAAATTCGTAACTTTTTCAACTTCATTATCATCAACAAATGGACCGTGCACCCGGAGTATACGTGAACTATTGCCCATATAAAGCATATCACCCATGCCAAGGAGTTGCTCTGAACCTTGCTCACCAAGAATCGTTCTACTATCTATCTTGGAAGTCACCTTAAAGCTAATTCTACTTGGAAAATTAGCTTTAATCACACCTGTAATTACATCCACAGACGGCCTCTGAGTTGCCATAATTATGTGTATGCCTGCCGCTCTTGCCATTTGTGCCAAACGTTGGATGGATGTTTCAATATCTTTACCAGCCACAAGCATTAAGTCTGCCATTTCATCGACTATTACAACTATAAAAGGCATTTTATTCATATCAATCGGAACAGACTCGTACGATGGTTTACCTGTTTCAGGATCGAAACCAGTTTGAATTTTGCGTTCAAGAATTTGACCATCTTTTACAGCTTCTTGTAGCTTCGTATTATAATTAGCGATGCTTCTTACACCCAAATGCGACATTAAACGATATCTATTCTCCATCTCCTTAACCGCCCATTTCAATGCCACAACTGCTTTACCTGGCTCGGTAACAACGGGGGTCATAAGGTGAGGTATGTTGTCATAAGCAGATAGTTCAAGCATTTTAGGGTCTATCATAATCATACGACACTCTTGAGGTGTGTATCGATATAACAGCGACATAATCATTGCATTGATAGCCACAGACTTACCAGAACCAGTAGTACCTGCAACAAGCAAGTGAGGCATCTTCGCAAGATCAGCAACCATAGGTATCCCACCCAAATCCTTGCCCAAAATTATTGGCAGCATAATAGATCTATCTTGAAATTCTGCAGTTTGAACCAATTCTTTCAACCGGAAAAACATCCTTTGTTTGTTTGGCAGCTCAATACCTAAAACATTACGACCTGGGATTACGGCAATACGTGTGGAAATTGCTGAAAGAGAACGCGCTATATCATCGGCAAGTCCTATAACTCTGGATGACTTCGTCCCCGCTGCAGGCTCAAACTCATACATAGTTACCACTGGACCTTCACGAACATCAATTATTTTGCCTTTTACTCCAAAATCACTCAAGACAGCCAATAAATCTTCAGATTTTTGTTTTAATTCTTCTTGTGTTTGCGGTTTAAATTTCTGCTCCTGAGCATCTGCCAAAAGATCGACAGATGGTATTAAATCTTCGTTATCTTCTACGCTAATAGTCGCTGGTACAACCATCCTTGATACAGGGATATTTGCTACAGGAACTTGTGGGGAAGAAGCAGAATTTTGTTTAATAGGCAATATTTCTTTAACTAAAGAATCATTATTAACCTCAATCGTTGGAGCGATATTCTCCCGTCTCGTTTGCACGGGCTGGATCCTCTGACGCTCATTTACTTTATCAAATTCAGCAGATTCATAATAAGCTCGACCACTATCAATTGTTCCTATTTTCTTAGCTAATGTTTGAAGGACATCTATTTTTTTAATAGGCGAGACGAAAAAAACAATAATCTTGCTATACGTTTGAAGACTAATACCAAGGGCAAGAACCAAGGAAATTAAAGCTACGAGAGCAAAACAAATATATACATATGTTTTATATAAAGTCACATAATCAATACTTATAATCATACTCCATAAGCCAATTCCAAGAATACCACCGCTTCTAGATGGCAGAATAGCTATCTCAAAGTAATCAGCCGCGCAAGCCGCACATCCCACGGACATTAACATCAAAAAGAAGCGTGTTTTTGGGTACGTTATTTGACCAGAACGAAATAATTCATACGACCAAACCAAAGAAGCTAATGGAATTATATAAGCTGATATTCCCATAAGTTGGTATACTAAATCTGATAAATAAGATCCAAAATATAGTAATAAGTTACTAGGATAGCCATCTGTAACCAAATTAAACGAGGGATCACTTGGGTTATACGAAGCTAATGATCCAAAGGTGGCTATTGAAAAAACGAATAACAATATTGATCGTATTTTACTTCCAGCAAATAGACTTTTGATATACTTCATTGCCTTTTAATTTAAGTTTATTATTTTGCATTATAAGCTTAGCCAAAATTCAATCAAGTAAATTGGACTTACCAACGCAGAAAAGTTGATGCAGATAAACTTAGTAACAGTGTGCACCACAATGGGCATTAAATTTTAATTTTTTAATTAATAATTTATTTACTTTTATGCATCATACTAGCTTTTAGTAATTTCCAATATTTTAAGGATTTTTACTAAAATCATGTAACTAAATACAAAAAAATAGGTAGTAATATGAAGAGAGAAGAACATAAAGAAGAACATAAAGAAAGCTTAAGAGCAAGCTCAATCTCAATAGGACATAGTGTTAAAACTACAATAAACTCATATCAAGATATGAAAGGGCATTTAAGTGAATATTATGATGCGTTTGTTGCGCACCCTTTGTCCTTCGGAGTTGACGTTGAAACAGCTCATGAAATACAAAATATGAATTCTCTCCAAGCAAAAGGACTCTGGGTTTTGTTCAAAAAACAATTCAAACTAAAATTAGAACAGCTTGAACAGCATGACCTAGCTGAATTATTAAATCAAGACCTAGCTGAATTATTAAATCAAGACCTAGCTGAAGATGGAGTAACGGTTGCTTCTAAAGAAGCTTTAAAAATGATTTTAAAGCATCCAGAAAAAGTAGAATATCATCTAGAGCCTGAAATGATTCTGGCTATACAATCTCTGAATAGTAGCCAAAAAGAAGATCTGATGAAAGAAACAGCTTCTTTATACCATATTGAATTAGGTGAGTCTGCAGGACACAAGATTTTGGCTTTTCTCAAGGGTTTGTGGACAAAATTATCGCCAGTACTAGAAAAAATATTTGGAGCACTAATTGAGCATGGTATTGATAAACTAGGCGATGCTATGGGAACAAAACTACCAAGTGATATCAGCGAAAGTATAAAAGATAGCATCAGTGACATAGGTCATGAAACTGTTAAGATTACAACCAAAACCGTTTCTGGACTAATAGATGATGGCCTAAATGGCGAAAGTGCTCTTGTCACTCTAAAAGAAAGTGTGGCGAGTTTAAGCATCACAGTCGTTAAAGAAGTAGGTGAAGCAGCAGAACATAGCGCAAGTGGCGTTATGGGACTCGTAGGCGCTCAGTTAGGAGTTAGTCTTAACCCGCTTACAGCATCATCTATTGATATTCATGAAAATAGTGGTAGTGTTAGCACCCTTGGAAGCACTATTGTACATGAAGATCATCACGGTTAATTGATATAAGTTGATTATTTTCAACTATTTAAAAGAATAAAAAACCACCTCTAGGGTCTGTCCATCTAAGTGTGTAAATTCCTTATAGGTTATATAATCAATTAATATAACTAAGAGGAATAAAATATGACTAAAAACACTATCAATAATAAGAATAATGAAGCTATATCCGCAGCGATAGATTTACTGGTAAGTAAAGAAGTAGATCTATCGAATGTTTTAAGCAAAGGCGGGTTATTGAAACAACTAACAAAACGTCTTGTGGAAAAAGCTTTACAGGCAGAGATGAATAATCATCTAGGTTATGACAGATACGATCGTATTATCACTTCTAATAACGCCCGTAACGGTGTATCTCAAAAGAATCTAATCACTGATAATGGCCTTATTACAATAGACGTTCCAAGGGATAGAGATGCTGAGTTTGAACCTGCAATCATTCCCAAAAGAAAAACAAGAATTGAAGGTTTAGATCAAAAAATTCTATCCTTATACGCCAAAGGAATGAGTCTATCAGATATTAAACTTCAGATTCAGGAACTATACGGGGCTGACATTAGCGAAAGCCTTGTTAGTAGAATTACTGATGATGTCATGGACGATGTTAAAGCTTGGCAAGGCAGGCC
>NZ_JARJFB010000019.1:0-15878 GCF_034554655.1 Candidatus Megaera venefica | reverse complement strand
CTTCAGACACATCAAGATCTTGCTGCAAATATTCATAACCACAAAAATATTGCCAATAAATATTTTCCTTTAGCTCTTCCTCCGTAAACGAATCAGAACCGTTGTACATAGCTTGAAGCATTGATAGTGCTAGCATTACTCTATGATCTTTCTTATTTCTACCAAATTGCTTGATTTCAATGTTAGGCAATGCTCTGGCTTCAAGTTCAGACCAATTTACTAAATCCCTTAGTTTATATAACTTGTTTTTAGGATTTAGTTTTGTAGATAATTTCTCTTCAAATAACCTTTCTTGTTTTTGGAGAAAAGTAATATTTTCTATAGGCATAATTTTAAAATCCGTAAGCTTTATGCGGTAATTATACCATTTTCTTATGGATTTTGTAAGCTGTTTATGACATGAAACCCCTTGTTAATTCAGGCGGGGAGAGTTTTGACGGAGGGACTCAGTAGCACGCTGCGCGCTACGCAGTCTCAGTATAAAACTATACTATCCTATTGCTTATCCATAAATTAATATTGATTTTAAGCTTAATGCTCGTTTGATTACATTTAAATACTCGACTCCGAATGCTACAATACCTCCCCAGCAGCTAGATTATATAGCTGTCCACCAGCAAGTTGTATACGTATAGAACCATCAAAGTCAATTTCTTTAAAAGTACCAGACAATCTACGATTGCCGTCATCAATTGTTATTACTTTATTTATATTATATGCACGACGCATCCAATCCTTTCTTGTTCTAATGAAATTATTATCTACAGCCCATCGTTTATAAAGCTTATCAAATTTATTCATTATTAAGTCTAACAATTCATCGCTCCCTTCTAGCATCAACCCCTCATCATATAAACTTGTTGCTGGAAAGGCAACATTAGCTGGGGCCTCAATAATGTTTATTCCCATACCAATTACAACATAATTTTTATTTAAGAGCGAGATAGATTCTAGTAAAATACCGCCTACTTTTTTTCCATCAATGAGAATATCGTTGGGCCATTTGAGCTGAATATTTAAATTTATTTTCTTCTCTTGTGCAAGCTTAGTCAATGCCTCAAAAACTGCATTTGCAATTACAAACGAAAGCTGAGGGTGTTTTTTGCAATCAACAGAGCTATCTAATAAAATACTGGCATGCAAATTACCAGCGATTGATTTCCATAAGCGCCCTTTACTTCCTCTACCGCCAGTTTGAAGATTTGAAACAACGACAAAATTGCCAATAGCCCCAGAGTTTGCCAATCGAAGAGCCTCCGAATTAGTGCTATCTACTGTCTGAAAAATCAATAAATTATAGTTCTTTAGCCAGTCTAGGCTCATATATTAATTTGAATTAAGTTATTAAAAAGGCTACACTATATAGCCCTATTTAAATTAATATATCATGTTTTTATACGATAGTTTACATATCTATTAAATACAACTTAACTACATTAATATTTTAGTTAAAGTATGTATTCTTGAGCAAAGGTAAAGAAGAAAAGTATGAATGCTAATGTCAGCACTGTTACTATCCATAAGCCCCTCTTCGTCGGTATTATTATCACTGCTCTTGTCGGCTCCATAAAATACATACATTTTATAATTTTCAAATAATAAAATGCAGCTATGACACTGGTAAGAACACCAATTATAGCAAGCACTATTTCTCCTTCTGCAACAGCATTGTAGAAAATATAATACTTACCAAAAAACCCTGCCAATGGAGGCAACCCAATCATTGAAAACATAATAATTGAGATCGCAGCAGCCAAAGTCTTACGGCTTCCAGCTATACCTTGTAAATCTTCAAACGTTGCTTCGTCACTTTTGAGACCAAATAATGCGACTATACAAGCAAAAAAGCCCATAACTCCGATTACATATATCAGCATGTAGACAAAGGCCGCATAATTACCTTCTGGAGAATGCAAACATACACCAACCAAAACATACCCCACATTTAAAACCGTGCTGTATGCCATTAGCCTTTTCAGAGAAACTTGCCGGATAGCTCCAAGAGAACCAACTATCATGGATAAAATGGCAACAATCTTAATCAGTTCATTTGATACTTGAGTATAATCGCCAATAACTCCATCAGTTATATTAATAAGCACAACAAGCATACCAATTTTTTGCGCAACCGCAAAATATGTAACAGCTGAAATTGGAGCTCCTTCATATACATCTGGTGTCCATATATGTAGTGGAGCAGCTGAGAGCTTAAATAAAATAGCGGACAATACTAGAACGCTTCCAACGATGAGACCAATGTTAAAACCATTAAGCGCGTCTCTTATTTCAAAGAATTTAATACTACCACTAAATCCATAAAGAAATGAAATTCCAAGCAACATTAAACCACTCATCAAAGCACCAAGGATAAAATATTTTAACCCAGCTTCTGAAGATTTCGAACTCTTAGTATTAAATGCAGCTAGTGCGTAACCTGACAAAGCTTGCAATTCAAGGCCACAAAAAAGCAACATAAAATCCCTGGCTGAAATCGAAATAAACACCCCAAGCGTAGAAAGCAAAACCAATGTTATAAATTCTATTTTAAGCTTGCTGTTAGCTATCTTTGCAATATCTCTGTACACAACCAAACTCATTAAAGCAAGTCCAAGCACGATAGCCTTAAATAGAGAGATTGCCGGTGAAGTAGCAAATGACAAAGTAAAACCCAATTCATATTCTGGGACAAAATATAGCATATAATAGACTATCCCAAGACCAAGCAATGTAGTCGCAAGCGCAATTTGTCTTGAAGCATTCTTAGTGTATACCGCTACAATCTGCATAACCATCGCAAGGGATGCCAACAATATTTCTGGGATTACAATTATAAATTGATTTATCATATATTTCTATTCCACAACTATATTTAGTATCATCATACTATACTGTAATATAACGCTAAACGCTCAATAGGGACGCTTATCACCGATAAAATACATTCTGGCTTTATACCAATATATATCACTAAAATTATCAAAGGTAACATCGCTACCTTTTCGTATAGCTCAAGATCTTTAAATTTAATAATTGATTTGTCAGTTACTTTACCAAACATCACTAGTTTATAAAGCTTAAGCATGTAAACCGCTCCTATAATTACACCAAATGCGCACATTATTCCGGCAATTGGATTAACTGCAAACACTCCTAGAATACTCAATAGTTCCCCAACAAATCCACTTAACCCAGGAAGGCCTACCGATCCAAGCATCGCTATCATGAAGAAAGTAGCAAGTACAGGCATACTAGCTGCCACACCTCCATATTTACTAATCTCCTTAGTATGATGACGCTCATATAGCATTCCCACAACAAGGAACAAAGCAGATGAGATTAGTCCGTGGCTTATCATCTGGAACACAGCTCCAGTCATACCACTAGTTGAAAAACTGAATATGCCCCCAGTAACGTACCCCATATGAGCAACAGAAGAATACGCTATCATCTTTTTCATATCTTCTTGAGCTAAAGCAACAAAAGAAGCGTAGATAACCGCAAAACCACTCATCCATATTACATAAGGAGCAAAATACATAGAAGCTTCAGGAAGTAACGGTAGCATAACCCTTAAGAAAGCATACCCCCCCAATTTTAACAAAATACCAGCCAACATAACCGAGCCAGCTGTCGGAGCCTGAACGTGAGCATCAGGAAGCCATGTGTGAAATGGGACCATTGGTACTTTTACAGCAAATGAGACAAACATAGCAAGCCATAATAGCTTACCAACTCCAAGTTCTGGGCTCATTTTTGACGAAAGTTCTGCTATATCAAACGTGTTATAGCTACTATAGATATATATTAATGCAATAAGCAGGAATACCGAACCCAAAAAAGTATATAAGAAGAATTTGACCGCCGCATAAACCCTGTTTTCTCCGCCCCAAATTCCAATTATCAGATACATAGGTATCAATATAACTTCAAAAAATCCATAAAAAAGTAATAAATTAAGAGATGAAAAAGCACCTATACAAAAAGACTCTAACAACAGGAAACATAATAAAAACTCTTTAATATACTTCTTAATAGTAAACAGACTAGCAACGATACATATCAAAGAAAGAAGAGCGCTAAGAAAAATAAAATATATAGATAGACCGTCAACGCCAACATAAAACTCAAGACCGATCGAATCGATCCATTTATAACGCTCAACAAATTGAAATTCATAAAGCGCGGCTTTATTGTCAAATCTTAATAGTAAATATGTTGTTGAAATAAGAGTAAGTGTTGAAGACAAAATCGCCACATACATAGCGTAAACCTGCTTTCTATCAGATTTACTATGGCTTATAAAAAAAGTAATATATAATGCACTAATTAATGGCAATAAAATACTAATGGATAGTATTGGTAAATCTGACATCTAAATACCCACCCCATAAAATAAATATTTTCCAACAAATACCGTAATACATACAACTAGCGCAAAGATCATATAGAATGCATAGTTAAAAATATAGCCAGTCTGAATTTGGCACATACACCAACTAAGGCCTTTAGTTGCTAGGCTAAAACCATCTGGGCCGAATCGATCTATTACTTTTTTATCAAAAATTTGGGAAAGCTTGCTTAAGCAATTTATTGGACCAACCAACAGTTTGTTAAATATCTCATCAAAGAAAAACTTATTCTTTAAAACACAATATGTATATTTGAACTGGCCAGAAATGGTAGCATGTACACTCCCCTTATAGGCATATATACCAAATAAAGCGCCACTGACGCCAACGATAAGAGGCAATAACTCAATAACCTTTGCAATATGATGTTCATGACTTGGTGCGCTTAAATTAAAGATACTGCCAAAAAAGAATCCATTTGCATCGCTTATACCAATTATATAGTAACCAACCATGCCAGCAAATAAAGTCCCCGCTGTTAACACTAGCAGCGGTATATTCATTATCTTTGGTGACTCATGCGCGTGGTCATATATTTCTTTACTAAGCCTAGTTTTGCCATGAAAAGTTAAAACTATTATTTTAAATGAATATATCGCAGTAAGAGTAGCTGCAATTATCCCAAATACAAACGCAAAAGTACCGACTCCACCATGAGCATAAGCAGATTCAAGCACTAAATCTTTTGAATAAAACCCAGCAAATGGGAATATGCCGATAATTGCCAGTGATCCCATCCAAAAATTAGCATATGTTATCGGCATTTTTGCCTTGAGACCGCCCATCTTGAAAATATCCTGCTCATGACAGGAATGAATAACGCTTCCAGCAGATAAAAATAATAAAGCTTTAAAGAACCCATGCGTTACCAAATGAAAGATACCAGCCTGGTACGCTGAAACTCCGCAAGCAAAGAACATATATCCAAGTTGTGAACAAGTAGAATAAGCAATAATTTTCTTAATATCAGTTTGTGCAATAGCCACAAGCGCTGCAAACAAACAGGTCACAGCTCCAACTACTGTTATTATTTGCAATACATTTGGACTGTACTCAAACATAAACGAACATCTAGCAACCAAAAACACTCCAGCTGTAACCATAGTTGCCGCGTGAATAAGGGCCGAGACTGGAGTTGGTCCTTCCATGGCATCTGGCAACCACACATGCATACCTATTTGAGCCGATTTGCCGATACAACCTAAAAAGAGCATGAGACATATCACATCTAAAATGATAAAGTCCATACCTAGAATTTCGATCGATGATTTGGAGAGACTTTCAGATACTGCAAACACATCAACAAAATCTACACTTTCTGCATAAATAATGATCATCACAATACCGATTATAAAGGCAAAATCACCAACCCTGTTGACAACAAAAGCTTTTACAGCAGCACTATTTGCCGATTCCTTATGGTAATAGTATCCAATTAACAAATAGGAACATAAACCAACCCCTTCCCAACCAAAGAAAAGCTGTACAAAATTATCAGCAGAAACCAAAGCTAACATGAAAAATGTAAACAATGATAGATATGACAAAAATTTTGGTAAATTCTTATCATCAGCCATATAACCAAGCGAATATATGTGCACTACAGCAGAAACGGATGTCACAAGCACAAACATAATCGCCGTAAGCTGATCTACATAAAGAGACCAATTGATATATAACTCATATGTGTTAATCCAGTTGGCAATCACAACATGCATAGTTTCTTTATTAATACCAGCTTTAATAAAGATTATCACAGAACATATAGCCGAAATAACAATAGCTATGCTAGAGATAGTACTCGCTACAGAATTAGTAAATTTCTTGCAAAATATACCGTTAATTATTCCAGAAATAAGAGGTAAAAATACGATCAACTTTAATACAAATTCCATACAAACTTACCCCTTCATCTGATTGATGTCTTCAATTTCAATAGAGTTCCTATTCCTGGAATATAAAACCAAGATAGCAAGCCCTATTGAAACTTCAGCTGCGGCAATCGAGAGAATAATAATGCTAAATACCTGACCTACAATATCTTGTAAATGAACAGAAAAAGCCACAAAATTAATGTTTACAGCCAAAAGCATTAGTTCTATTGACATCAAAATAGTAATCACATTCTTTCGATTCATAAACAACCCTGCCACGCCAATCGAGAATAGAAGTGATGAAAGAATCAAATAATGTTCTAAAGAAATTTCACTAATTGTCATAATTCAAATTACCTAAACCCGATTTTCCATCAACTTGCGCTACTGACAAGCTATTATCTTTATTTCGAGCCATTTGCTCTGCTGCATTTTGTCTTTTGACACCAGAGCGACGCCTTAATGTTAAAGAAATACTAGCAACCATGGCAACAAATAAAATTATTCCAGCAGTTTGGAACGGTAATATAAATTCAGTATAAAGCAACCTACCAACAGCATATGCATTTCCAACATCTGGCAGTATTGCAAAAGTTACGCTACCAATAGGGACAATAGTTTTAGTTCCAAGTAAAATTATTACTGCAAGATCTACAAACAAGAAAAAAGCCATAACAAAGGCAAATGACATTTCTGAATCAACACTACCCTTAAATTCCGAAAACTTAATATCAAGCATCATTACTACAAAAAGGAACAACACCGCAACTGCTCCAACGTAAATAATAATAAGCATCATTGCTATAAACTCTGCCCCCATCAGCACCATCAACCCAGCCCCGTTGCAGAATGCAAATATCAACCAGAGCACCGCATGTACAGGGTTACGACTCAGAATAACCATAATACCGCTAAGTACTATTAATGTTGCAAACATGTAGAAAAATATAGCCATCTTTATTTACCTGTACGGATAATCATTTTTCAGTTTCTGCGCAAGCTCTTGCTCCCAAATCTCACCATTTCGTAGCAATTTTTCTTTATCATACAAAAGCTCCTCGTGCGTCTCTGTTGCGAACTCAAAATTAGGCCCCTCAACTATCGCATCCACCGGACATGCTTCTTGGCACATCCCGCAGTAAATACACTTTGTCATGTCGATATCATAACGCGTAGTGCGCCGGCTGCCATCATCACGCTCTTCTGCTTCAATCAAAATTGCTTGAGCTGGACAAATCGCTTCACAAAGCTTACATGCAATACAGCGTTCTTCACCATTGGCATAGCGCCTAAGCGCATGTTCTCCCTTAAATCTTGGACTAACTGGGCTTTTTTCATAAGGATAATTCAATGTTACTTTAGGCTTAAAGAAATATTTTAAAGTCAAAGCCATGCCGATCAATATTTCGTACAAAACCCAAGACTTGATATATTTCATCATAATATTTCCCTTACCCTGGTAAATTATCGGTTAACATCAAAAGCGAGGCCACAAGCACCACCCAAAATAACGTAAGTGGTAAAAAGAATTTCCAACCAATACGCATTAACTGGTCATATCTATATCTGGGCAAAGTTGCCCTGATCCAAAGAAACACAAACAATAAGAAAGTAACTTTAACAACAAACCAAATAAGACCTGGAATAATTTCTAAAAACTCTATATTGAATGGCGGAAGATAACCACCCATAAAAAAAGTAACCGTAATGGCACTTACTAAAATCATGTTGGCATATTCACCTAAGAAAAATAGGGCGAATGCCATAGAAGAATATTCAACATTATATCCAGCTACAAGCTCAGCCTCAGCTTCAGGCAGATCGAATGGCAATCTATTTGTTTCCGCCAAAACTGAAATAAAGAAAACCACTGCCATAGGTGCCATAAGTAATTGAATCCAAAAAGGCATTGTCCTTTGATACTCAACAATTTCGCTCAAATTTAAAGTACCTGTAACCAATAAAACTGTTACAATTACTAGCCCCATAGACACTTCATAAGATATCATTTGAGCAGAAGAACGAATAGCTCCTAAAAAGGCGTATTTTGAGTTACTAGCCCAACCAGCCATAATAATACCGTATACTCCAAGTGAGGATATCGCAAGCACGTAAAGCACCCCAACATTAATATCAGCAAGCACAAGGCCCTGGTCAAACGGCACCACAGCCCACCCAATCAGACTTAAGACAAAGGTAATCATTGGCGCAATAATAAAGACTACTTTACTAGCAGCAGTTGGTACTATCACTTCCTTAAATAACAATTTCACTGCATCTGCGATTGGCTGCAAAAGCCCAAACGGACCGACGACATTGGGTCCTCTTCTCATTTGCATTAACCCAATAACTCTTCTTTCTGCGTAGGTAAGGTACGCTACGCACAATAATAGAGGCAAAGTAATAAGCAAAATTTTTGCTACGATAAATATAATAGGCAAACCATACTCGTTAAATATTTCCATTATGGTCATAACGCCTTCTCCAAAGAAGAGGTTAACTCTTTTTCGCACCTTGCCATAGTGACAGAGGCTCGGCTAATTGGATCACTCATGTAGTAATTGAATTTTACTTTAGTTAAAGGCTTTTTTGTTAGTTTCGCTGACGATTTAAAATGGACAAAATTTGTCGGAATAAGAGTATCTATGTTTGCAAATACCATATTTTCCTTTGCCATTAATCTTCTGACATCACCTAAAGACTGAACGGCTAAATCAATATCTAGATTCTCAGATAAATGAGAGATTATGTTCCAACTTTCTTTTGCCTGACCGACAGGAGAAACTGCAGCTCTTGCATATTGCGGTAACCCTTCCAAGTTTACAAAAATACCATCTTGTTCTGTATAAGCTGCTTCTGGCAAAATAACATTTGCGCGAGATGCCGCCGCATCGCCATGATGCCCCTGGTAAACAACAAAACAATCTTCACCAATCTGGCTTATATCAAAATCATCCGCCCCAAGCAAGTAAAGCATCTTGACCTTACCAGTTTTTGTCATCTTTAATATTTCCTCTGTCCCATCGCCATTCTTGCCATAGATAAACCCAATATCAAGAGCACCAACCATTGAAGCATGATTATGCAGAATGTTTATTCCATTCCAATCATCTCTTACAATATTATGCTTTTTGGCTATTTCATGAACAAGAGATAAAATAGCAAAACCATCAGATCGGGTAAGGGCCGCATCACCAACAATAATCATTGGATATTTGTAACTCTTCAACTCTTTCACGACACTTGATTTATCAGATAAGATTTCTTCAAGCACTGACAAACTATCTCCAAGCTCAATAATAGGATAAGTTTGGTCGTCTACCTGGCCAATTCTTGCCACTTTCATTTGGCCATTTCTTACTACCTTCCCTATCCTTGCATTTAAAACTGGGGCAACTTGCCTTGGATTAGCGCCAATAAGCAAACAAAAATCCGCTTTTTCAATATTGGCAATCGTTGTATTAAAGAGGTAGTTACTTCTGTTTGTGGTATCAATACTGTAACCAAACTGATTAGCATCGACTATATTCGAACCGACTCTAGCCAGAAGTTTTTTAAGTAAAAACATAGACTCGCACGAGCTGGTAGTTCCGGCAATCGCTGCAATTTCATTACCACTTATAGAATTCATTTTTTTTGCAACAGCTGAAAGCGCTTGAGCCCAGCTGGAACTAACTAATTTATTACCTTCTTTTATATACGGCACATCCAATCTTTGGACCTTTAAACCGTCATAAGAGAACCTTGCTTTATCCGATATCCATTCTTCATTAATATCTTCGTTCAGCTTTGGCAGAATTCGCATAACTTCCATGCCTCTTGAATCAATTCTGATGTTTGATCCCATTGCATCCATAACATCAATAGACTCTGTCTTTTCAAGCTCCCAACTTCTTGCATTAAAAGCGTAGGGCTTTGAAGTAAGAGCACCAACGGGACATAAATCTATGATGTTACCCGAAAGCTCAGAGGTTAGAGTTTTTTCAAGGTAACTTGTAATTTCCATGTGCTCACCACGATGGATAGCTCCCATCTCAGGTACCCCAGCTACATCTGTAGAAAACCGAATACAACGTGTACAATGAATACAACGCGTCATTTGTGTTTTTACCAACGGGCCAAGATTTTTATCTACTACAGATCTTTTATTTTCTGCATATCTGTTAGTTCCTTTGCCATATTTAAATGCTTGGTCTTGAAGATCGCATTCACCACCTTGGTCACATATTGGACAGTCTAGCGGGTGATTAATCAACAAGAATTCCATGACCCCTTGACGAGCCTTCTTAATTACCGGAGTATCGGTTTTAATAACCATACCCTCAGCTACTGGCATGGCACAAGAAGCAATAGGCTTAGGAGCCTTTTCCATCTCCACCAAACACATGCGGCAATTACCAGCTATTTTTAAACGTTCATGAAAACAAAAATGAGGGATCTCAATTCCAGCCTGCTCGCAAGCTTGCATGACTGTCAAACCATCTTCTACTTCAATTTCTTTATTATCTATAGTTAGCTTTGGCATTCTTTAAATGTTTTTAAGTATTATAAGACATAATAAACAACGCCTACCCGAAAACCAATGTTTTTTATTGTTAGTTAGAATTTATAACCAAGTTTTGACCAAATCACTGTTGCAAGATATGACTATGAGGGCATTGATTTCGACAAAGCTTGATAACTTATCACAACAATTTGCTAGAAAAATTCCTTATAAAACAAACGAGACATGGGATACTCGTATATAGGAAAATTGGATATTAGATTTGATTAACATGAGCTATAGACAAGGGCAAAAGAGTCATCCTGAACTTGATTCAGGATCTCGGGCAACTAAAGACCCGGATCAAGCCCGGGATGACGGCGCTTGAAGCTAACCCAAGTACAAAACTATACAACTCTATTCCTTATCCACTCAGGTTAATTACGATCAACACTAATTTGGGATAAGAATTCTATAATCTTTATCCCAAACTTTAGTTTTGTACCGAATAATAACTATTAGAAATCATCGTTACCATCACCAATCACAGCAACATCATCATCATGACTGTTATCTTGTTGGTTAATGATAAGTAGCAAGTCGTATAGATTATTATCTCCTTGGTCGGCAAACTCAAAGTTACCTTGAATTCCTTTCGCCAAAAGTATTACATTAGCAAAATCTATACTATAAATATCTGATTCATCCCTACCTATATTAGTAATAAACTTAATAAAGCTATCACTAACTAAACCAACAACCAACTGAGTTTCTAGCGAATAAGAACTACTATCACTTTTAAATTCCTTAATATCATTATAGAATTTTTTAATTACATGTTTTTTCATAGCTTCAGAAAAACTCAACTCGGTCAATTTTTCCATTATTTGATTAGCAAACCAATCACTATTTTCATAAACAGTATCCATATCAATTGGCTTGGCTGCACTCTCAACAACTTCAACCAATTTATATAAATTTACCAACTTACCCCAAGGACAGCTGCCACTTAAGCTTATTACATGTACCAAACCATCCAAAGAAAGATTTTGTTCTTTTATTTCTAAGAAAGTATTAGCAACTTCTCTTTTTAACATCCACTGATTATTATGAGAATTATGTACTTCATCACTACTCTTAATAGATTGTAAGTGAGCCATCATTTGGCAAAAAGCAACCGAACCATCATCATTTTCACCATCACTCAGTAAATTCTTAATATGCACTTCATTTTCCGCGATATATTTCTCTATTAAAATAAAAATTTCATTGATATTTTCTTCTGTTAATAAAAATTTACCTGACAATTTAGTTTGTATTTTTGTTACTGGCTTTTCATTCCTCAGATTATGTACATCACTCACATCAAGCTTCATACTCTGTGGCAGTATTGGTTTTTTCGGTTCAACAGAACCTACATGCCTCAATAATTTAACTATCTCCATGTAATTCACACCATTATTAAGCTCTAATTTATCAGCAATAATATCAATCAATTTTTGACCTTGTTGATTAGTCATATTAACTTTAACTATGTGCAGTCCATTTGAGCTTTTGATATTTAATAACTTGGTTAAATGCATATGGTAAGCATCATTTTGCCCAAGCATCATGCAAAGGCTATTATTTTGTTGATCAATAGGCTCATTAATGTGAATTAGGTCTATATTGTTGAAAATAATTTCTAACATTTCATTAATATAGTTTGGGTATACTGGGTGCGGTAAGTTTTGATGGTCAAGAGCTAATTTAATATTGCTAGGACTAATAGTTAATCCATGCTCAATGAATATCTTTAACAATTCAATATTGACTCCATTTACACATTTTAGCATATTTTCTAGCACTACATTCATGCCTTCTAACTTTACAGCCTGATCATCAGTGGTTTTTAAAATTAAATTAATCAAACTCATTCCTTCAGAATTTGGTCTACAAGCCAACTGAACTAGAGAGTTGAATTCATTGATTTGTAATTTAGCTCCACGTTCAAGTATTAATTTCTGAGCAAGCACACTAAGTTTCTCTTCTGGTGTAAAGATTGCTCTACCCAGTAAAGTTTGACCAAGTTGACTTGGTAAATTAATATCCTTTACTTTGCTTAAAGCTAGATTAAACGATGGAGAATCACATTTATGCATATTCCATAATAGGCTATCAACAATTTGCTGATCCGGAATAGAACCAAAACTTAGCATCAATTCTAGTATATCAACCATATCACTAGCAACAGCTTGTGCAATAGGAGTAATTTGAACATTCTTAGGAGCTACATTGGCACCTTCAGTTATTAGCCATTGAAATAATTGACTATCCCCAACACTAATTGCTGCACTTAATGGAGAATAAGCAAGATTAGTATTTTCTGGATTTATATGCGCTCTCATATCAAGTAATTTTTCTACCATGGGATTATTTCTCATCAAAATAGCTGATATTAATGGCGTAGTAGTACTACAAGCATGATTAATATCAGCGCCATGCCCTATTAATTTATTGAATATATCCTCTCTACCTTCCACAATTGCCGAAGACAAAGGACTGGACCTTAGGTTTTCTGCTTTAGGATTAACATTTGCACCTTTAGCAATCATTTTATCAATAATATACTCTGCGTCCGGCCTCATTCTAACAAGTTGGGATATAGCCCTATTTAATGGCACATCAGGATTGTCCTTATTTACGATAATATTTAGATTCGCTCCTGCTTCAATTAACATATCAACAGTTTCAATATCAGCCGAACTCATAGAAACTAATAAAGGATTTTTGTCAGAGTTTTGATTATAGGAGTCAACATCAACTCCCTTTGAAATAATTTTCCTTATAAGATTATGATATTGCTCATTAACTCTTGTACCTGATGAAAAAGCTTGTCCTACCATAAGGCTTAATATTGTATCACCATCTGGAGTTTTAACTTTAACATCTGCCCCTTGTTCTATCAGAAACTCTAAAATACCCGTATTCCAAGCACCAGCCGCTGCCATTAACGGAGTAGAATGGCCGTAATCAGCAAATGTACTATTGAGATCAGCTCCTTCAGACAAGGCTATCTTTACATTTTCTATGTTATTAGAATAAATTGCATTAAATAATTCTTTAGTTTTTGACACGTTATATCCTCTTTTTTAAATAAAGAAATTTTAGTTAATTTATTTTAATATGAATTAATATTTTAGTCAACAAGATAGTTAATTATACTTAGTATTTCGATGGTAAAAAGGCTTTGCAAGACAACCAAATGATTTATAGTAATTTTCACTTTCAAACTACTAGTTTTCTTGACAAAAACAATAGTTGACGATACGATTGCGCTCATCCATATATTCAAAAAAAATAATCTCATATGCCCATAGAAAACTGCAAAAGAGTTTTGTTCAAAGTTTCTGGTGAAGCTCTGATGGGCAACAAAAAATTTGGTCATGACATTGACACCTTAAACGGTATTGCCGCTGATATTAAAGAAGTATGCGAATTAGGCATCCAAGTATGTGTCGTCGTTGGTGGCGGAAATATATATCGGGGCGCAGACGCTTCGTTACTTGGAATGGACAGGGCCTCTGCTGACTATATGGGAATGTTAGCAACGGTAATTAACGCACTGGCACTACAAAGTTCAATGGAGCGAGCTGGTATATACACCAGAGTCCAGTCCGCTATTCCAATGACCAGCATTTGCGAGCCATTCATAAGACGTAGAGCAAAAAGACATATGGAAAAAGGAAGAGTGGTAATTTTTGCCGCAGGAATAGGTAGCCCCTTTTTTACAACAGATAGCGCAGCCGTACTAAGAGCCGTTGAAATGAATTGTGATGTTTTATTCAAAGGAACAAATGTTGACGGTGTATATAGCTCTGATCCTAAGAAGGATGAAAGCGCAACTAAATTCAATGAAATAACATATACTGATGTACTTAAAGATAGTTTGAAAGTTATGGATATGGCAGCAATAGCTGTCGCACGAGAAAACGAGCTGCCTATCAAAGTTTTTTCTATAAAAGAACGTGGGAATTTTGCTAAAGTACTGCAAAATAAAGGAGAATATACGCTTATACGGGGGAAATAATGGACAAGTTATTAAAACAAGAACTAACTGAAAAAATGGACAAGACAATCGCGGTCTTAGACAAGGAACTAAAAGGCCTTAGAACCGGTAGAGCCTCAGTAAACTTACTAGACCCAGTTGTTATTGAAGCCTATGGCAGCAAAATGCCTATATCTCAAGTCGGAACAGTTTCAACCCCAGACGCCAAAACAATTAGCGTTCAAGTTTGGGATAAATCTATGGTTAAGACAGTAGAAAAAGCTATCGCTGATGCAAACCTTGGTTTAAATCCTAGCTCTGATGGTCAACTTATACGTATGAGCTTACCGATAATAAGCCAAGAGCGTAGAAAAGAGTTGGTAAAACTAGCGCATAAATACGGTGAAAATACTAAAGTAGCAATGCGTAACATCAGACGCGATGGTATGGATATACTTAAAAAAATGGAAAAAGACCATAATCTCTCTAAAGATGAGCATCATGATCACTCCGAAGAAATTCAGAAACTTACTGATGATTTTATAAGCAAGGTTGATGTTGTCATAAAATCCCGAGAAGAAGAGATTTTGACTATTTAGCCTGAACTATGGACAAGGAATAGGGTCGTATGGTTTTATAGTCCCTCCGTCAAAACTCTCCCCGCCTGAATTAACAAGGGGTTTCATGTCATAAACAGCTTACAAAATCCATAAGAAAATGGTATAATTACCGCATAAAGCTTACGGATTTTAAAATTATGCCTATAGAAAATATTACTTTTCTCCAAAAACAAGAAAGGTTATTTGAAGAGAAATTATCTACAAAACTAAATCCTAAAAACAAGTTATATAAACTAAGGGATTTAGTAAATTGGTCTGAACTTGAAGCCAGAGCATTGCCTAACATTGAAATCAAGCAATTTGGTAGAAATAAGAAAGATCATAGAGTAATGCTAGCACTATCAATGCTTCAAGCTATGTACAACGGTTCTGATTCGTTTACGGAGGAAGAGCTAAAGGAAAATATTTATTGGCAATATTTTTGTGGTTATGAATATTTGCAGCAAGATCTTGATGTGTCTGAAG
>NZ_JARJFB010000018.1:0-15895 GCF_034554655.1 Candidatus Megaera venefica | reverse complement strand
AAAAAATGAATGTGCGGTGATTTATTTTTGAAATTCTTGAAATTATATCAAAAATTTAGAGTTTTGACGGAGAGACTAGTTAATCTAAACTATGGATAAGATGATTCACAATATTCGTACCCATTAAAAATTAGAAAAACCGGTGCAACTTTAAGCTACACCGGTTTTTTGTAAAACTTATAGATAAATTATAAACTTATCTGATAGCTGTTACACCTCTACGATTCTGACTCCAAGCAGCTTCGTCATCACCGATAACTGCTGGTCTTTCTTTACCATAAGAAATGGTTTCAACACGCTCTGCGCTTACACCATGCTCAATCAAGAACATTTTAACAGCGTTAGCTCTTCTTTCACCAAGAGCAATGTTGTACTCTCTTGTTCCTCTTTCATCACAGTGACCTTCAACAGTCATGTTGAAAAGCTTATGATCTTTCAGCCATTCTGCTTGACGTGTTAATGTACTTTGTGCATCAGAAGTAAGATCAGAACTATCTAGTTTGAAAAATACTCTGTCGCCAATTGTTTTTTCGAATTCAGCTATGTGCTTGTTATTATCACCGTATTTGCCTCTTGAAGCACTACAGCCAGATAACAAAACAACAGCAAGGAATGCGACTGCAATTTTTTTAATCATATTTAGGTTCTCCTTAAAAAAAAGTTTTATTCAGTTTGAAAAAGCTATTACCCTAATCCATTATTGGGGCAGGAATAACATAGACCTGATTATATACTAGTTATTTTTGTTTTTAAACCATCAATCAATGTTTTGTTGAAGACGTATGATAAACTGCGTGACATAAATACCAAGGTAAATAAGGTTTAAAGCCATCACCTACTCACTAGACACCCACAAATATTTTCACGAATAGCAGCAGTTGTTGTCGGAAAAGCGCTAGGTAAATTTTTAAAAAATCTAGCCGCAAGATAAGCAAACGCCTGGGATTCAACATAATCAGGGTCAAGGTTACCAATGGTAGAAATATTTTCTACTTTACATTTAAATCCTTTCGTTAACAAAACTAATTCTACCCATTTAACTATCTGTTTATTTTTACTTCCGCCACCACATAAAAAAATACTACCAGGAATAGTTGGTAATAACTCAATAGCACGAACAATACTAGCGCAAGTAATATAAGTAAGGGTTGCTATTATATCTTTGGGATCGCGCCCAGTAAGGACATCCATTACATATCTAAATGAGTTTCTGTCTAAAGATTTTGGATAAGGTCGCTTGAAATATTCATCAACTAAGAGTTCATTAATGACTGATTCATCTATTTGCCCCTGAGATGCTATCTCTCCATTTTTATCATAATCCTTGCTAAAATATTTTTTCATAGCATCATCAATAAGAGCATTACCAGGACCAGTATCAAAAGCTATTATATCATTTTCCTTACCAATATAAGTAATATTTGCTACTCCTCCTATATTAATGACTGCAACAGGTAGTTTTTGGTTTTGCATTAATAACTTATGAAAAATCGGTACTAACGGAGCTCCTTGGCCACCAAGGCTAATATCCCTTCTTCTAAAATCATGCACCACATCTATCCCTGCTCCTTGAGCAAGTAAGTGGGGGTTCCCTATTTGCCAGGTAAGTTGGCTTTCTGGTTTATGAAAAATAGTTTGCCCATGAAAACCAAGTGCTTTTATATCACTACTGGAATATTTTGTTTGTTTCAGTAACTGAGCAGTAATCTCAATATGAAATTCTGTAAGTTTTCTTTCGATCTCAAGCGATGGAGCTAACTGACTACAAAGTTGCTTGAGATCAAATTTGAATTCGGAAGGGTATGGCAAATGAGCATTAGCAATTACAGCGAATTTAGTTTGTCCATCAGTACGAACCAAGGAAGCATCAACCCCATCGCATGAAGTACCACTCATATAGCCTATAAATAGTTCACTCATTCCCGATCTCTAATTTTTTTTTGGCACCTTTTACCACCTTGCGACGCTGTAAATTTTTACGCAAAGCAATTGATAACTTATCTTCTTTTTCTTTTACTTTTTCAGTAGTCCCTTCTTTTTTCTTTGACATTTAAACTAATTTTCCTTGACGATCTGCTAATAATATGGCAAAAATTTGCGCTTAAAATGCCGGTTTAAAATCATTCTGCATAATTTTGGTTAATTTGTAACATATCTTCGTTAGAAATACCAATCTTTTTGCCGCTATAGCTCAGTGGTAGAGCGCATCATTGGTAATGATGAGGTCGAAAGTTCAATTCTTTTTAGCGGCACCATTTATATCTCACAATATTGCTTTAATAATAAGACTCCTCCATCGTTGACTTCTTTCTTGCTATTCCTAGCTTACGAGACAGTATCGTCATATTAATTTTAAGGAATAAATTATAAGCCAGCTTGATATCTCTAAAAACCTAAATTTTAAACGTTGTCTGCGCTAAAAAATAGAAGAATACTAACAAATGGAAATGGTGAATTAATATAAACCTTAGGTTATTAAATCCGTTAAGCTATAAATTAGTAAATCACAAGAGAGCGACAGTCCAATACTACTAATTAAATACTTAGTGCCTATGGTGTAAAGCTTAAGTTACGTGTCCTGTTCAAGATATTTAATGATTGCTAGCTAATTCAAATGGACTCCTATTGACATATGAAATAAAAAAATTCTATAATCAGTGGTTGTAAGGAAATTAAACTTAAATTATGAGGAAATATTATGGCAAAAAATCTTTTGAATGAATTGTTAAAACTAGCTGAGGCAGATGGCAAGAGCTTAAGCACAGCAACAAGTACTAAGGGGCAGGCGGTTGTCAGCTTAGCTCAAAAATATGGGATTAAATGTGAAGATAGGAAGTATGATGTAGGCGCACCTGGAGTAATGAAGCCTTTAGACGAAACAATAAAAATCGAGTTGCAATGGGGTAGTGGGTTCGTTAACCAAGATAGAACTGACAGATTTAACCAGTTTCATGATGCATTGCAAGCTATTGATGCATTGGTCGAGAATAGATTTTCCGAGGATCTTTATACAAACCTAAATGTATATGGTAGAGCAATGTTTGTTAATATTGCCAGCAAGCAGTCACCTGAGATTAATCAAAATATATTAAAAACTATTGCACCATACTCAGCATCCGGATTAGATATGAATGAATTTCCATATGCTAAACAAGAAGAGGTCAATGTAGGACAAATTTTTAATCAATATATTCAGCCTAAAATCAGTGATATCTCAGTCGAGACTAATACCAGTAATAGTGATAGTAGCAATTTTGGAGTTTTAGTCGAGGGAGAGATAGACCCTGCCCAGGAAAAGAAGAATCTCGTCGATGCATTGATGAAAAATATTATGATGGGTGATACCAACAAGATAGATCCTGCTACGTATCAAACTGTAGAAACATTAATTACTGAACATGGTATTCATTCTATAGCTTTTGACGCTTTGCTTGAAGAGCTTGCTAATGAGACTGTTGTTATGGGTGAAACTGGCCTCTAACAAGATCTCATAAAATTTTACTTAACTTAGGGGGGTGCCATATTCATTATTTGCGTATGACGCCCTTTGCTATTCAGGGATTTTTAGATTCGGTGCAAGGAGTGTTATTAAAGTTATAGTACTTATAACTTATCTTCCTGATATTTTGACCATAAGAGATCAATATCAGAAGAGCGTATAAACGCTAAATTTTTCTTTAACTTATCTAAATTCCAATCCCACCATTTAATCTTCAAGAGTTTCTGAATATCACTATCAGTAAATCGTTTTTTAATTAAACGAGCTGGATTTCCACCCCATATTTCGTAGGCACCAACATTTTTAGTGACAAGGCTTCGGGCGCCTATAACTGCCCCATCTGCAATTTGAATTCCTGGCATAATCATGCTTTCTGCGCCAATCCAAACATCATTGCCAAGTAAGGTGTCACCTTTAGATTTTTGTGCTTTAGGCGCCACTAAATTATAGTTATCAAAATCATCATCAAGAAAATCAAGCGAATAAGTGGCAATCCATTCGTAGTTATGACCTTGGGTTCCACCCATCATAAATTTTACACCTGTTGCAATTGAACAAAATTTACCAATAATAAGGCGATCGATTTCATGAGATTCTTTATTATTGTCTGCTTCATCAAGGTACATCACACAATCTTCAAATGTTTTATCGTGGTAATATCCTGAATAATAAGAGTAATCACCTGCAATGATATGCTTCGCTTTAACATGATCTTTAATAATAATCGATTCTCTGTAACTATTGAAAATAGGCATATGTTTATTTATTTAATTAATATTATTTAAATATTGGCTAGAAAATACACCAAAATTTATGTAGTAACTAACCCCAATTATGGATAAGATAAATATTAGATTTAGTTATGTCCCGCAAGAAATATAGTCATACCGAGCTTGATCCAGTATCTTCTTATCTACCGTCGTGCTGAACTCAGTGGGCTTCGCATGTATCTTCAATCTTCTTCCTATCTCATGAGATCCTGAAGTAAATTCAGGATGACGGTGCTTACAGCGAGTCCCAGTATAAAACCATACCTCTTTATCCATAGTTCAGTAAATACATATAATTGGCTACAAAAAACGTCATAGTGAGCAACCCAATTGGGGAGGGGAGGGATGGTCATACTGGAGTTGATTCAGGATCTAAAGCTGCAGGGAGAAGAAGATCCTGATACCTGCGGAGATGGGCGGACTTTTTTCTTGACCCCGTTTAATAGCGCTTAGCAGACAAAACTAGATATCAACCTAGTAATTTTTGCATTGTACGACCAATTTCAGCAGGAGAGTTAGAAACAACTACCCCAGCACTCGTTAAAGCCTCGATCTTGTCTCCAGCTGAACCTTTGCCACCAGCAATAATCGCACCAGCATGGCCCATTCTTTTACCTGGAGGCGCCGTTACACCAGCAATAAAACCAACAACTGGTTTCTTGATTTTAGACTTTTTAATAAAGTCTGCTGCATCTTCTTCAGCATTACCACCAATTTCGCCGATCATGATAATCGCCTGGGTATCTTTATCCTGCAAAAATAATTCAATACAATCAATAAAATTAGTCCCATTTACTGGATCACCACCTATGCCAACACAAGTCGATTGGCCAAGACCAACAGCAGTTGTTTGAGCAACAGCTTCATATGTTAAAGTACCAGACCTTGAAACGATACCAATTCTGCCTTTTTTGTGAATATGACCTGGCATGATCCCAATTTTACATTCGTCAGGAGTAATTACCCCAGGGCAGTTTGGTCCAACCAACCTAGTCCTTGAACCAATTAAAGCTCTTTTGACCTTAAGCATGTCTATTACTGGTATACCTTCGGTAATACAAATTACTAATTCAAGCCCAGCATCAATTGCTTCTAAGATTGAATCTGCAGCAAATGGTGGTGGAACATAAATTACAGTAGCATTTGCTCCCGTTCTGTCGACAGCTTCAGCAACTGTATTATAAACAGGTAAATCTAAATGCGTTTGTCCACCTTTTCCTGGTGTAACTCCACCAACCATCTTGGTCCCGTAAGCAATTGCTTGTTCAGAGTGAAAGGTACCTTGAGAGCCTGTAAATCCCTGGCAAATTACTTTTGTATTTTTATTTATAAGTATCGACATATTATTATTGCTCCCAAATCTATACAGCTTTTACAATTTTTTGTGCCGCATCCCCTAGATCATCAGCAGCAATGATTTCTAAGCCGGAATTAGCTAGTATTTTCTTCCCAAGCTCAAAATTCGTACCTGCAAGACGAACTACTAGTGGCACCTTAACACCAACTTCTTTCGCAGCAGCTACTATTCCTTCCGCAATAATATCGCATCTCATAATGCCACCGAAGATGTTTACTAGTATGCCCTTTACCGCTTTGTCTGAAAGAATAATTTTAAAGGCCTCAGCGACTCTTTCTTTATCAGCTCCACCACCAACGTCCAAGAAATTTGCTGGCTCTGCTCCATAAAGTTTAATAATATCCATAGTTGCCATGGCTAAGCCAGCCCCGTTAACCATGCAGCCAATAGTTCCATCCATCCTAACGTAATTTAAATCAGCTTTACTTGCCCTTACTTCAAGCGGATCTTCTTCTGCTTCATCTCTCAAAGAAGCAATTTCCGGATGACGAAATAATCCATTATCATCAAAATTTATTTTTGCATCCAGAGCTAATAAATTACCATCAGTAGTTTCTACAAGCGGATTAATTTCTATTTGAGATGCATCCGTAGCGACAAAAGCATTATAAACCGATTCAGCTATTTTCATCATTTGCTTCGCTTTATCACCAGAAAAACCAAGCCTAAAAGCTAAGGCTCTACAGTGGAAAGGTAAAATACCAGTTACCGGATCAACTGAAACTTTAATTATCTTCTCCGGTGTCTTTTCTGCTACTTCTTCAATGTCAACCCCGCCTTCAGTTGAAGCCATGAATGTTATTCGATTAGACGACCTATCAAGAACCGCACTAAAGTAATATTCCTTGGCAATATCACAACCAGATTCTATGTATACCCTCTTGACAACTTGACCCTTCGGCCCTGTCTGATGTGTTATTAATGTTTTGCCATACATATCATGAGCAATACTTCTAGCTTCTTCTTTGCTACGTACAACTTTTACGCCACCAGCTTTACCTCTACCGCCAGCATGAATTTGAGCCTTAACAACATAGACCTTTGCATCAAAATTCTTGATTAACTCATCAATTTCTTCGGATTTTAAAGCGACAATACCATGAGATGTAGGCACACCATATTTACCTAGAACTTGTTTCGCTTGATATTCATGAATGTTCATCTTGCATTTGTATTTTTAATTAATTTTTATACCACAGGTGTCATTCTATAGTAAAATATCAAGTAAAGTAAAGAAAAAGCAGAAGCCAAACTCAAAATTTAGAACCAACCCTTTTTGAATAGTGCCAGTATAGCTTCTTAATACTTAGATTTACTATACTAGTCTTTTATCATAATCGTTGCAGAAACCGTCATAGAAATTTGGCTCTGACCTGGTTCTGCTACGGGAGAATTCATCTCATCTTTTGCAACAGAACCCATTCTCATTGCATATTGCATAACAGGATACGGCCTAGATGTATCTGCATCAACATTTATACTTACAACCTTTATCATATCTTTACCCAAAGCCTTCGCTACACGCTTTGATTTTTTCATTAGTTTTTCAACAGCTAATTCCATTAATGAATCTCTTATTTCTTCTCTTGTATCATTAGAAATTGTGTAACTTAGACCATCAACTGCCAAACCTATTTCTTGTAATTCACCAACAAGTTTTAAAATATTGTCTATGGTCTTTCCCGATATAATAACTCCCTGACTTCCTTTCCATTTTGTTTTCCTTTCATCATTCTTATTAACCACATATTCATATTTGTATACAGAATATTGCTGTGTTGAAACTTTGACATCTTTTAGCATCTTAGCTTTTTCTAGCGCCTTAGTCATTGTGGCATTAATCTGATTCTGTACTTCTTTTGCTGTTATGCCATCGAACTCATAATGTAAATTTGCAACTAGTAAATCTTCTGGAACTTCAATAAATTCAGTAGCAGAAACATTAAGTATTGTACCTTCTATTTTATCTTCACCAGCCAAGCTGCTTAATGGAATAGCTAGAAATAAAAATACTACTAATTTAGTTATTTTATTCATCATGATTTTTTTCTCTTAGATTAATTTCTAGGACTTGCTAATTATTAACTCTTTTGCCGCTTTTAAACCCGTTTTAGTTATTTCTTTACCTGAAATCATCCTAGCAAGCTCATATGGTCTTGCTTCATTCTCAAGTATTTTGATTTCAACTACAGTATGAATATCATGTTGTGTTTTTTCAACTAAAATATGCTGATCAGCTTTTCCAGCCACTTGCGGCTGGTGAGTTATAACAATGATTTGTACTACACTACTTAAAGCTTTTAAACGCGAGCCCATTGAGTCTGCAACAGATCCACTGATTCCGACATCTATTTCATCAAAAATAATAGTTTGTTTTGGAGCCTTATCAAATAAGGCCACCCTCAGAGCTAACATAAAACGCGATAGCTCTCCTCCAGATGCAATTTTATCAATAGGGGCCAAACTCATTCCTGGATTTGTTGAAGCAATAAACCTTACCTTATCAATCCCATTGGACGAAGCAAAACCATGGCTTGACTCTATTTCAACAACAAAAATAGCTTTTTTCATTTCAAGAGTTGATAACTCCTTCATAACTTTCTTCTCAAGCTCTGCGACCGTTTCCTTTCTTTGCTCAGATAGCCTTTCAGCTAAAGCAAAGTAATTTGCTTTGCTCGCCTCAAGCTGCTTCTCTATTTCAGAATTTACCTGGACTTTATTTTCTAAGTCTAACAATTGTGTTTGAGATTTTTCAAGAAAACTAACCAAATCATTTGCATCAGCTGAGTGCTTCCTTGCCAGAGTTCTAATCTCGTATAACCTTTCCTCAATTTCTTCCATGGAAAATTCTGCCAGGTCCATATCACGCAATATCTGCTGTAGAATTGTCTTAGAATCTTCAATTTTATCGTAAGCTGATTCTAAGTTAGAGCTAACTTTCTCGAGAAATTCAGTGTTTGTAGAATTGGAAATGGATCTTTGTGCTTTTGCAATAATTCGTTCAATTGAGCTTTCTTGGATTTCACTTAATACAGATTGAATAAGCTCTTTCTCTTTTTCACTAGATTGAAGCTTTCTTTTTATATCAGCCAGTTCTTGCTCCTCACCTTTCTTTACCTCGGCCAATTCAAGTTCAGCACAAACGTGTTTTAGGTAATCTATATCCTTATCAACCTGTTCCTTCTGAGTAGCAATTTCTTTGATTTTCTTTTCAGTTTCTTGCCAATTGAAATAACCATTTGCAACCTCATTTTTAAGAACGCCAAGTTTACCAAATTCGTCTAAAATAAATGAATGTGACGCTATGCTTAGAAGTGTAGTGTGATTATGCTGGCCATGAAGTTCAAGTAAATAGCTGAATAGGTTTTGTACAAGCTTAGCTGTGACAATTTGATCATTTATAAAAAACTTTTTACGCCCCACAATGTTTTGAGTACATTTTACAATTAGGGAATCATCACTATCAACACCTATCTCTTTGAGATAATTATCTAATATTTCGCTAGCACTAAAAATGAGAGTAACAGAACATGATTCTGCAGACGGTCTAACTGGATTGCCTGGAAATCTTTCACCTAAGCAGAAAAGAATAGAATCAAGAAGGATTGACTTACCTGCACCAGTCTCACCAGTGATCACACAAAAACCTTCATTAAAATCTAATTCTAACTTCTCAATTAGGAGAAAATCTTTAATATGAAGGCTTTGCAGCATTTCTCTATTTCAACAAATTATCACTATATTTGCGCCACTGATTATCTGGGTAGTTATGGGAAAGTACCGTGGCATATTTTTTTGCTTCGTCTACAAGCCCAAGCATTAAGTTACTTTCGACAAGCCTATATAAGGCTTCAGGAGCATGAGAAGTAGTGTCATAGCTTTCAACCACTATTTGAAACCTTTTTATTGCAGCTACTGGATTTCTTTTACCTAGATAATAACGCCCAACAAACATTTCCTTTCCAGCTAAATGATCATTTACTAGGTCTAATTTTAATGCAGCATCCATCGCATATTTAGACTCAGGGAATCTCATAATAACTTCTTCAAGTCCTTCACTAGCGTATTTAGTTTTCGACTGATCCAATCTTACATCTGAGATTTGGATATAGTTTGCAAGCGCTTTCAGATAGTAAGCATATGCAATATCCTCATGCCTAGGGTGAAGCTTGACAAATATATCTAAGATATCAGCTGACTCCTCATATTCACCAGCAAGATATAAAGAATATGCCTGCATAAGCTCAGCTTGAGGTGTTATACTATTACCAGGATGTTGGAAAAACACCTTTTCGAATTCCGCAGAAGCCTTTTTATACTCACCGCTTTCTAACTCCTTAATACCTTTACTGTATAGCTCTTGAGCTGGAGTGATATCTTCGTTATCTTTCAGTTTGGATTTACATGAAGCAAGAGCTAGAGATACTATGATTACAGAAAAAAGTGATTTAGTAAAATTCATAATTTTAGGACCAGATAGGTTATTTTTTTATTCAATATTATATATACGAAAAACTACTTTAGGTACAGCTCGTATTAGTCTTTTTTATCTTCGTCTTTCAAAGAAGATTTAAATGCTTTGAGACCCTTACCAAGTTCAGACATAACTTGCGGTAATTTTCCTGCACCAAATAACAGTAGAATAATTAGTAGAATAATTATCAACTGAACAAGACTAATTCCCATAATGCTGTAAAAAATAAGTTAATTTAAGGACTGTTTCGAAAAATATGATAACCAATTTTATTCGTTAAATCTAGGAATAAATTTGGTTCTGCTAGTAAATCGCTTCGGTAGACTAACCTGAGTTTGATATTAGGCCTGGATATGGTGACCCCTACGGGAATCGAACCCGTGTTTACACCGTGAAAGGGTGTCGTCCTAACCGCTAGACGAAGGGGCCTTAGGAAACTAGTGATCGCTTCTAAGTCCTGTTTTTATACAGCGTCTAATACAATATTGCAAGAAAGATTTCGGTTATATTTTATTATTAAATTAAGTATAAATGATTGATCAACAGTGTTGTTTTGGTAAAAACGTTATATCAACCAGTTCCTAGGATTGCGCTTAGGCAGAAAGAAAAGCCCCCCTGAACTAAATTCAAGATGACTTTTGCCTATATTAAGACTTAGTCTACGATCATAATTATCCTAAACTTCTATTAAGACCATATATTTTTCATTTTGGAAAAAAAACCATCACTACTATAATTTTCTTTTGTTTCGCCAAATTCCTTATCAAGTTCTTCTAAGAGTTCTTTTTGCTTCTTAGTGAGATTTTTTGGAGTTTGAACAAAGGCATGTGCATAGAAATCACCTCGCTCTGATGATCGAACTCTAGACATTCCCTTACCTTTCAATCTCAATTTATCACCTGTCTGAGTACCGGCTGGTATTTTCAACGTAATAGTTGAACCATCAATAGTTGGAATATCAACTTCTCCCCCAAGTGCAGCCTTAGTAAAGTTTAACGGCAATCTAAAATGCAAGTTACTTCCTTCAACTTGGTAAATATCATGAGAACTCACTGTAATAAAAACATACAAATCTCCAACTGAACCACCTCTGAAACCAGCTTCTCCTTCTCCAGCAATACGAATCCTCACGCCATTTTCAACGCCATGTGGTATATTAACAATTAAATTTTTATGCTTAGAACAACGACCAGAACCATGGCATGTTGTACAAGGATTTTTAATGACCTGCCCCTGACCATTACATTTGTTACATGTCTGTTCTATAGCAAAGAATCCTTGTTGCATACGAATAGCCCCAGTTCCGCTACATTGCGGGCATGTACTATTAGCATTTGGTTCATTAGTACCTTTTCCATCACAAGAAGAGCACTTTGATTCGGCATTAAAATTTATTTTCTTATCTACTCCAGTAAAAGCTTCTTCTAGGGTAATTGTCAGATTATATTTTAAATCCGAACCTCTTGATTGGCTTGCCCTTTGTCTAGGTGCCCCCCCTCTATTACCTCCCATGAAATCACTAAAAAAATCGCCAAATATGTCATTTATATCAGGATTATTACTAGATCCGCGAGAATGAAATCCACCACCTCCACCTTGTTCAAAGGCGCTGTGTCCCATCCTGTCATAGGCAGCTCTTTTTTGCTCGTCTTTTAAAACCTCATAAGCTTCACTTATTTCTTTGAATTTTATTTCAGCCGATGGGGCTCCAGCATTTGTATCAGGATGATATTTCTTAGCTAGCTTAAGATACGCTTTTTTTATTTCAGCACCGTCTGCAGAACGTGGAACCTCAAGCACCTCATAATAATCTCTCTTTGTCATGTCTTAATTTCCTACTTACATTAGGTGATAATAAACTTAGGCAGAATTGATTACATAAAAAAAACCTACTACTAAGTCATCCTGAATTTGATTCAGAATCTTCTTCTGTTGCCTGAGATCCTGAATCAAATTCAGGATCTCAAGCTAGGTAGCCAAGCACGGCTGCGAAGTTTACAAGTGTAAGCAAGTACAGCCGGTTCACTAAAATTTAGATCAATTAATTGTTAGGTTTAGTATCACTAACGTCCTTAAATTCACCTTCTACAACTTTACCATCATCAGCATTTTGTGAAGGTGATTCACCACCTTGAGTGGCTGATTCACCTTCTTTATTACCATACATTACTTCGCCAATTTTCATACTTGCAGCAGCTAACTCTTCTGTTTTCTGATTAATTGATTCAAGATCATCTTCTGATTCCATTGCTTTTTTGAGAGAGGCAATGGCATCTTCAATTAGCTGTTTATCATTCGCTGCAATTTTATCTGCGAAATCCTTAAGACTTTTTTCAGTAGAATATATAAGCGTATCTGCTTTATTTTTTACTTCAATAAATTCTTTACGCTTCTTATCCTCTGATGCATTTTTTTCAGCATCCTTGATCATCTGCTCAATTTCATCATCTTTTAAACCACCAGATGCTTGAATGGTAACCTTCTGCTCTTTGCCACTAGCCTTATCTTTTGCTGACACATGCACAATCCCATTAACGTCAATATCGAAGGTAACTTCGATCTGAGGCATACCTCTTGGTGACGGAGGAATTCCTTCTAGATTAAACTGTCCAAGTAATTTATTATGAGCTGCTATTTCTCTTTCACCTTGGAATACTCTAATAGTCACAGCATGCTGATTGTCATCAG
This sequence comes from Candidatus Megaera venefica, assembly GCF_034554655.1. Taxonomy (NCBI): domain Bacteria; kingdom Pseudomonadati; phylum Pseudomonadota; class Alphaproteobacteria; order Rickettsiales; family Rickettsiaceae; genus Candidatus Megaera; species Candidatus Megaera venefica. Next base: position 3,107 of record NZ_JARJFB010000018.1, on the reverse strand, counting down.
CTGTAGAAAAAACCTGACTTTTCTTTGTTGGAATTGTTGTGTTACGATCAATCAAACGTGTAAATACACCACCTAAAGTCTCAATACCTAAAGATAGTGGAGTCACATCAAGTAATAGCACATCCTTTACATCACCTTGTAGCACACCACCTTGGATAGCCGCTCCAAGAGCAACAACCTCATCAGGATTTACTCCTTTATGTGGCTCACGACCAAAAAATTCTTTAACTTTCTCAACCACTTTTGGCATTCTGGTCATACCACCGACCAAAATCACTTCATCTATTTCGCTTGGTTTTAAACCAGCATCCTTTAGAGCTTTTTTGCAAGGTTCCATAGTACGATCAATAAGATCCATCACAAGAGACTCAAGCTTAGATCTGCTAAGTTTAATATTCATATGTTTTGGACCAGACGCATCTGCCGTAATATACGGTAAATTGATATCTGTCTGCTGAGTACTTGAAAGCTCTTTCTTAGCCTTTTCAGCCGCTTCTTTTAGGCGCTGCAAAGCAAGTGGATCTTTTTTTAAATCAACAGAAGTCTCTTTTTTGAATTCATCAATCAAGTAATTCAAGATGGTCATGTCGAAATCTTCACCACCCAGAAATGTGTCACCGTTGGTGGCTTTTACTTCAAAAACACCGTCCCCAATTTCAAGCACCGATACGTCAAATGTACCACCACCAAGATCATAAACAACTATTGTTTTGTTCTCTGTTTTATCTAGCCCATAAGCTAAAGCTGCCGCAGTTGGTTCATTGATAATCCTTAAAACTTCAAGACCGGCTATTTTACCAGCATCTTTAGTAGCTTGTCTTTGTGCATCATTAAAGTAAGCGGGAACAGTGATTATTGCTTGGGTTACTGTTTCCCCTAAATAGTTCTCTGCTGTTTCTTTCATCTTTTGTAGTATGTAAGCGCTTATCTGGCTTGGAGAATACTGTTTTTTATCTACTTCTACCCACGCATCACCGTTATCAGATTTGACGATCTTAAAAGCGACCATTTCTTTATCTTTTTTGACCGTAGGATCATCGTAACTACGTCCGATCAATCTCTTGATTGCAAACAAAGTCTTATCAGGATTGGTCACTGATTGTCTTTTAGCTGGTTGACCAACTAGCCTTTCTCCACTATCTGTAAATGCTACCATCGAAGGAGTTGTTCTCTCGCCTTCAATATTTGCTAGTACCTTTGGTTCCTTTCCATCCATAATTGCTACGCATGAATTGGTAGTACCAAGATCAATACCTATAACTTTTCCCATATTAATATTCCTCGTCTAAAATAAATACTTGACATAGAAGCGATAATTCTCTTTTCTAGTCCATAGCCTTTGATATAGTGCAGGATAATTTTTTTACAAGAGCAATAGGTAATAAATATGTTAAAATTTTTAAAAGTTTTTGCGATAACATTATTTGTTTTAACGACAAAAGTTTATGCTGACGGCACAAAAATAAAAGAAATTGAAAAAATCAGAAAAGCCATTGTAACAATTAATAGCAGGATACCAGTTTCAGCATACATGAATACTGGGAGCTGGTCTGGAACTGGATTCATTGTTGATGGCCAGAAAGGTTTTTTAGTAACTAATAGCCATGTTGTAGGTAGAGTTTCAGTTGGAACATATTTTATTACCTTCCATAACGGTCAGCAAGCTGAAGCAAAAGTAGTTTATTATGATCAGTATGCAGATTTTGCTATTATGCAAATAGATCCAAAAGCATTTCCCACAGAGTTTGAGATAGTTGAATTTACCAACGAAATTCCAAAACTCGGATCCGATGTCTTTATAGTTGGAAACACTGAAGGGCAGGGATTTTCATTTCATAATGGCTATTTATCTGACTTATATGAGATAAACGGAGAGATGCCGCAAGGATCATATGTAATTAATATGAACTCAACAGGTGGTGCTAGCGGGTCGCCTATACTTAATATTGAGAATAAAGCAATTGGAGTGCTCTATGGCGGAGGAAAAACTCATTCTCTAGCACTTAAAGGAGAATATGTTACTCATGTACTAAAGGAACTACAGGCAGATAAAATACATCCGAGCAGAAAACATATTGGCGTTATTACCGAACTCTACTCTCTAGATAAAGCTGTGAAGCATCGTAATTTCTCAAAAGAAGAAATGAGTAATTACATAAAGGACTTACCTGACGCGCGTAACAGAGCAATAATTGTCAGAAAAGTTTTACCTGGCGGAACAGCGGAAGGTAAAATTTTACCTGGTGATATTCTATGGCAAGTAGAGGGCAAACAAATAGGAGCAGATTTATGTCTTCTTGACCTTGCACTGAGTAATTCAACTTCTGATAAAGTTAAACTTACTATCATTAGAAATGGTAAAAAACTTGAGCAAGAAGTTAAACTCTATGATCTTGAAACAAATAAAATCTCAAAAATGCTAGACTTTGCAGGTGGGCTATTTTTTGAAGCTGACGATTTCGTAGCAGCCAAATCTGGCATTCCAATAGGTAGTGTTGCACTTGCAAATGTACAAACAGGAAGCAGTTTTAGCAGCATTCCAGAGATGTTTGTTCAGGATTATAAATCTATCTATAGAATTCAGATAAAATCTATTAATGGAACAAAAATCAATTCACTAGCAGATCTTACAGGAGCTACAAACAAAGCAATAAAACAGAAATATGTAAATTTGGAATATATGAATTTTCAGCCCTATTTTCCTGCCTTCGGAGCTGACAGAGGCTTTATCTCTGCGCATGAAGCGTTGATGCAAGATATTACTTTTGATAGTATAGAAAGTAAGCCTAGGATTCTGAAATATGACCCGAAAGTATCTGAATGGATATCTGAAAGCTTATAGATACCACACACTTACTCTTCTCCAGAAATAAAAAAGTCATAGTTAATCTGAGCTAATGGGGTATATAGAGATGGTAGGTTTTAGGTAACATAGTTTTTCTCCTTTGTAAAATGGAGTCATCCTGAACTTGATTCAGGATCTTCTTTCTTCTGCCTGAGATCCTGAATCAAGTTCAGGTTAGTTTGTCTCTCCGTCAAAACTCTAAATTTTTGATATAATTTCAAGAATTTCAAAAATAAATCACCGCACATTCATTTTTTGAGCT
>NZ_JARJFB010000017.1:0-16511 GCF_034554655.1 Candidatus Megaera venefica | reverse complement strand
AAAAAATGAATGTGCGGTGATTTATTTTTGAAATTCTTGAAATTATATCAAAAATTTAGAGTTTTGACGGAGAGACTAGATAAGGAATAAAGTCATATGGTTTTATACTGGGATTTGCTGTACACACCGTCATCCTGAATTTACTTCAGGATCTCACGAGATAGGACGAAGATACTCGGCCAACGAGACAGGCGAAACCCACTGAATCCGGCATGAAGGTAGATAAGAAAATCCAGGATCAAGCCTGGTATGACTACTAATATTACTTGCCATACATAACTAAATCTAATATTTATCTTATTCATAGTTGGGATTAATTAGTATAGTTATCCCGGACATGATCCGGGATCTCAACTAACAAATATCATATTGAATCAAATTCAATATGATATTTGTTAGTCTGGAATGGATCTGTACAATAATATATAAGCTACTCCCCTTGCGCAAGAGAATAGCCTCTTTTACCATCATACTCATATAGACTTTCTACTTTTATAAAATCAACACCAGCAGCAGCGATTTTCTCTAGCAAATCAGTTATTTCTTTATGCGTAATGGTTCCTGAATCTGGCATAAATCTACAGCACCAATGATCTGATTCTATCATATATTCATCATCTCTAGGCCAAAGTATCAAGCCCTTAGATGCAATAGTTCTCATTATCAATTTACCACCATCTATTGCGTTCATTTTTTTTGCCACCTTAGTAGCTGACTCCGCATGAATATCAACAAAAATATCAACTCCAACAAGAGTTTTGTTTTCAGAATCATCGATTTTATAAGTAACCTGTTTAGAACTTGTGGATTCACCAGATTTATATTCAGCAACTTTTAATTTCTTAGGTTTTTGGCCAAGTCTTTTCACAACTTCTTCAGCAAATTCCTTAGTACCCACTTTTTTCGAAGAGGTCTTTTCATTATAAATATCCCCCGTATGGACACCATCTTCTAATGTTTTTTTCCATGCATTTTCTATGACAGAAGCAATATCACCTTGACCAATATGGATAAGCATCATTATTGCACCATTAAGCAATCCAGATGGATTAGCAATATTTTTACCAGCAATATCAGGTGCAGAACCATGGATAGCCTCAAACATAGCATAATTTTGCCCCACATTCGCACTACCAGCCAACCCTACAGAACCAGATATCTCAGCCGTAATATCTGAAATAATATCACCAAACAAGTTAGATGTTACGATCACATCAAAAATTTCTGGCTTAGTTGCAAGTCTTGCCGTACCAATATCAACGATATAATGCTCATTCTTAATTTGTGGGTATTGCTTTGCAATCTCGTCAAATACCTGATGAAATATACCATCAGAAAATTTCATAATGTTGTCTTTGCTAAAACAAGATACCTTCTTACGATTATTCAACACAGCATAATCAAAGGCGTATCTAACTATTTTTTCACACCCTACCCGACTTATCAACTTAACTGATTCCCGCATGTTTCTAGTATGCCTGTACTCAATGCCAGCATAAAGATCTTCCTCGTTTTCTCGAACAATCACTACATCAAGATCAGGGTGCCGCGTATTAACAAAAGGGTGGTAAGCGATAGTTGGCCTAACATTAGCATACAATCCAAGCGCCTTTCTCAAAGTTACGTTTAGACTTTTATAACCACCACCTTGGGGCGTAGTAATAGGAGCTTTGAGCAATACTCTGGTTCTATCTATTGACTCCCAAGTATCTGCTGCAATCCCTGACGTATAGTTCTTTTGATATAGCTTTTCACCTATTTCAATCACTTCAAGACGAATTTGCGCTTCAGCTTTCTTTAAAATATGAAGAACTGCATCCATTATTTCAGGACCTATGCCATCCCCATATGCAACTGTAATTGGTACTATTTTACTCATAGATCTCTCCCTATTTGGTATAGTTTCATATGTTAAGAATTGTACCACAAGATGAAAAATCAGAGCGAATCTTTCTTTCTTTATACTATTGTTTTCTTATGCCATAGGATAAAAACGCAAGCTTATAGTTTGTTCATGGCTTTGGTTATACTAGTAGAACATAAATCTAAGCGCAAAAGAATCTCCTAGACAAATGTTGCCCTTTTATCTAACTTTAATAATTATGTGGTATATAAAATTTTAAATGAAAAGGTATAAATATGGCAAAATATGTTTCTCAAAAACTACTTCCTATCTTTCTAGGTATAGGTGTCTTAGCCACTGCTTATTATATTTATGATGCTTATACAAAGTCTCTAACCCCATCTGTTTTTGAATCATCTGCAAATATATTAGGGTTTAACGGTTATAAAAAAACAGATCAAACTATAAACGCAGCACAACATCAAGAAGCTCTCTTGAAGCAATTTCAAATCGCCGGGTATTTTCAACCAGAAAATTTATGGCATACTATTAACCATTTAGGGGTAAAAGATCCTATCACAACTTTTACAAAGATGTATTCTGCTGTAAAAAGATCTAAAGCCGACCAAAGTGATCCTAGTAAATTTAACGCCAAAATATTACGCAAGAACCTTGGCAAAGGAACAAATTTAGATGAACAAGATGCGATGGATTTTCTTCTCTATACTGCTCAGAACGCGTTCGGGCGTAAACCAGGCCAAGAACGCAATGAGTTATCCTATCAAGACTGGATGAATAAATACAAGCAAGATTATTTTGAAGCCGCAAAGATATTACGTCTTATTGATCGAGAAACTCCTGCCCATAAAGAATATGACGAAGCTTGGATCGCTGGCGCTTCTCGTATTGGTGTATTGACCCGTATTATTGACTACCATTATATATTATCAAAATATGGAATTAAAGTAAAAGGAAAGACAGAAATATTAGCAGGTGAGCGCGGACTATGGGCTAACATTGACGGCATTACTCCTATTGTGCGAGATAAGATCATGGAAACATACAAAACAAAAAGCGACTTGGATACGATAGATATTTCTCTACCGGTAGGCGAAGATAAAGAACGTGTCGAGGAAGGGAAAGAGTATATAACTAGCTTGGCAGGACGCTATGGCATAAAGTTAAATCCAACAGCACCATTTATACAATACACAACAAAGGAAGATTGCCCTCCTGGTCATTTCCCCGCAAGATTATATCCTAACTACGCTGAAGGAGAAAGCAGAAAATTAACTGAAACTTTGATGTCCCAGGATTTAATTGCTACTTATTTTCCAAGCTTAAACGCCATTACTACAGTGGATACCTTAGCAGAGCAACACCAGAGGCCTACCACTTCTAGTACAGCTCGTGACGCTGCCACAAAGTTTGTGAAGCGTATTGTCGACGGAGAGTTTGGAGATCAGAAAGAATTTGTAATTTTATATGAAACAAATAATCCTTATGTTGAACGCCAAGAAATTGCTACTCAACGAGAAGTAAACAAAGTATTGAAAGCTTACAAATTAGACAAAAGCTATATAATAAAAATTGAAGGTGTAGGCTTTAAATGTAAACAAGACATCACTACGGTACATTCGGAACTAGCAGCCTTAATAGCAGAAAAATGGAAAACGGCTACTGGAGAAGGTGTCTCACCAAAACGTCCAATCGAAAAGTTGCTATTTCAAACTCGGGACAATTCTTCTATTACCACACCTTGGCTAAATAATTCTGAAGTAGATACCGGAAGAGTGTTCCAAGATTTTTTTGATGAATACCTATCATAAACAGGAATATTAAGCCTTTTAACTCATTGATACTTTATTTAATTTATGACTTCATTACCTTTAGTCTATGCTCCTAATAAAATTTTTAAGCAACTAGCTAAGCCAGTTGAACTTGTTAATGATGAAATCAGAGTTCTTATTGATCAAATGCTCAGAACTATGTACGTTGAAAAAGCAGTTGGTCTTGGGGCAAATATGGTTGGGGTATTAAAGCGTATTGTTGTTGTCGATTTGCAAGAAGAAGGCATATTAAAGCCATATATATTTATAAACCCAGAAATCACCTGGCTCTCCAACGAACACCAAACTTTTACCGAAGCATCGGTATGTTTTCCAGGTATTGAAGCTAAAATAACCCGCCCCCAATCAATAAAACTTAACTATCTGGATTACGAAGGTAAAAGCAAAGAATTACAAGCAAGTGGATATTTCTCTACTGTAATCCAGCATGAAATCGATTATTTAAATGGCAAAGTATTTCTAGATTATTTATCCAAACTCAAACGCGATACTTTATTAAAAAAGATGCAAAAACACATAAGTCTTAATCAACTCTGATCGAATTAAGCATTCTATGCCCGACTTATACCAAATCTATATTTTAAAATAACTGTTTTAATGGGTTCTGTTCAGCAATTTCACATAATCATCTCGAAGCAACTTAACTCCTAGAATCCATACTAAGCAAACAACAACAAAAACAAACATTAAAAATCCTGCTATATCTTCATGATTAGCGGCAGGAAAAATAGTAAAACTAATCATTTGAACTAAAGCCCCAACAGACTTGCCTAGCTTTGCCCCTAGTACATCGACTGCTGCCTTGCCTTTAGTTTTCATCTCTTGATCTAAAGGAATATAAACCATCTCTTTTGTTGCATCAAACATGGAATATTTTACTCCTTTACCAAGTACGTTTTGAGCGCTACCAACAAACACTATTATTGCTAGGGGAGCAAACGCAGTTAAACTTGGTAGAAGATAATCCAACTTTCCTTCTATGAGAACAAAGGTAAAGAAAGTGGACCCTACTAGAAGAAACATGAGAGGAGTCAATACAGCTCCCCAAAACCACCCACAACGCCTTACAATAATATTACCAATAAATATAAAGCCTAATGTAGCAATACCAGTCCAAAATAATACATTTCCATGATATGCCATGAAATCTTTTGTAGCTGGATATAAAGCCTTTGCTCTTGACATCCATAACCCTTCAATAAGGTTTACTACTGTACTATAAGATACCATAAGGATACAAATTAGCGCCAGATATTTCGATGTAAAAACCATTTTAGCACTTTGTCTTAGAGTCAATTTGAGAATGTCTGTTCTTTTATTTTTATGTATTATCCCTTTTAATGTTTCAATGTTTTTTACCTCAATATACTTATGCAGCAAAAGGCATACTATACCTGAAATAGTAATCAATATAGTCATGGATTTTAATACTACTTCTGAGCTATCGCTGATCATAGAAAATAGAGGGAGTAAAAAATGTTGCCCTTGGGTAAAATAAATAATTATTGCTCCTGAAAGAAGCAAGTTTAACTGGCCAAATAATCCAAAGAAAATATAGAATCTTTGTGCTTCCTCTGTCTTAGTCACTTTATTTGCTAGTTGCCAAAAAAATAAGAAAAATACTATTACTGTCCATAATTCCCCCATAATATAAAATAATACAAAACTCCACTTGCCCCACATCACAATAAACCACTTTAAATGAGGTAACAAATTTACGTAATGTTCTACAACAACTGGGTCTGGGTGGAAAAACTCTTTATTTGGGAAAATAATAAATGCAAAAGCGGCAAAAAATATTAGAAAAATTGATACAATAATCCTAAAAACCTGCTCAGTAGTCATAACGTTACACATCTTTGTATATAATATAACGAACAATATACCCATAGGCATTTCGCCCCAAAGTTTTATAAAGCTTAAAACTTCTGTTCCAATCATCGTAACTATAAAACCATCCTTTAGGCTCCGAACCAAGTTTTGCGTAAGCAAAATAAACAACATCAGGAAGGCCATTGGAAAGAATTTTAGCAATTCGTATGACCTAACTGGCCAAAGGGCAAACCGCACTTTACTATGTCTTAATTTTGCTACCCAACTAATTGATTCAGAGACTTTATCCACCGCACGCTTTCCTTAAAATTAAATTACTTGATGTACGCTAGTGCAAGAAACATTACATGTCAACGCCGTGCATAATAAAAAATATTTCAGTATCTTACCAAAAAATGTAATAATGGAGAAAACCAATATGCTTGAATAAAATATAGTCGCTTTATGATATTAGATAATAAAAGTAAGACCCCAGGTTTATATGCAGATTTATATTCGAATTTTAAATTTTCAGGAACACCTTATCTATCGTATAGAGATATGCCTAACATCCTAAACAAACATGTTCATGGTAAAAATGTTTTGGATTATGGAAGTGGTAGCGGTGAATCTACCTTATTCCTAAAATCGCTAGATTATAACGTCACTTCAGTTGATATAAATGAAAGAATGTTATCTATAGCGCAAGCAAAAGATCCGCTGGGCAAATATGTTAAAATAGATAGTGGGATAATACCCTTTGATGATGATAGCTTCGATTTAGTTTTCTGTAGCTTTGTTTTGCTAGAAATCTCTACAAAAGACGAGATATTAAATATAGTTCGTGAAATTCACAGGGTACTAAAGAAAAACGGAATTTTTATATCAATTTCTGCAAGTGATCATACATATAATCATGACTGGCTTACACTAAATACAAATTTTCCAGAAAATAAAAATATTGCAAGTGGTGCAAAAGTGAAAATAGAGTTCAGAGATATAAATCTTACAATTGATGATTATTTTTGGACCGAAAAAGACTATAGGGAAATTTTTCAGAAAGCCGGGCTAGTTGTCGTTGAGGTGCATAATCCTCTAGGTAAAGATGACGATGGTTATGAATGGAAAGATGAAAAAATTATATCGCCAAGTTCAATTATTGTCTGTAATAAAGAATGAATAAAATGCATTTATCTTTCGTGCATGTGACCAGAGCCTTACATTCTTTGATCTAATAAAAACCCACCGACTTGAGCTTCCCAAAGAGTTTTATATATTCCATTCATAGCTAGTAATTCAGTATGAGTGCCATCTTCAACAATTTTACCCATGTCAAATACAAGAATACGATCCATATGCAAAAGTGTTGATAGACGATGAGCAATCACAATTGTTGTTTTACCCTGCATAAGATCCCATAGACTTTGCTGAATATCACTTTCAATAACAGAATCAAGAGCAGACGTAGCCTCGTCTAAAATTAAAATAGGTGCATTTTTTAGAATAGCTCTTGCTATAGCAATTCTCTGACGCTGGCCACCTGAAAGCTTTACACCTCTTTCGCCAACAAGTGAATTATAGCCTTGTGGTAGTTTAACGATAAATTCATGTGCATGCGCTTTTTTTGCAGCCTCAACCACGGAATCATCATTAGCGTCGATACGTCCATAGCGAATATTTTCTATCAGAGTTCTATGAAACAATGATGGATCTTGAGGAATCATGGCAATATTCTTACGAAGACTATCTTGGGTACATTCACGAATATCTTGCCCATCAATTAGTAGACGCCCCCCGCTTACATCGTAGAGCCTCAAAATGAGATTCACAAAGGTTGATTTTCCGCTACCTGAATAACCTACTAAACCTACTTTCTGCCCGGCTTCAATTATGATTGATTTGTTATGGAATAAAGGCGTTACTCCTTTGTAATGAAATAATACTCTGTCAAAAGAAATAGTACCTTTAGTTACTTTTAACTCATAAGCTCCTGGCAAATCTTGAAATTCTGGTTTATCTAAAACAATTTTTAGGGCTTGAGTAATACGACCTAGTAACTTTGAAAATTCTGAAAAATCCTTTGTTAGCTCCCAGAAAAAATCAGCAATTGAAATATTAATAAGTAAGACAACAGCAAAATCTCCTACTGTAATCCAACCTTCTTCCCTACCTTTGATCAGGAAATAAAAATTGAATGATTGTAATATGAGAGAAGAAACTGAAATATAGATCCACATCCAAAGATATGCCCATTCTAGTTGCCGCTCAGCATTAACGGCATCTTGGAAAACACCACCTAAAGATTTTTGCTCTTGCGATTTAGCGCTAAATAATCGTACAGATAAAATATTTGATAAAACATCAACAAGATTGCCCGTAATAGTTGAAGCAGATTCTGACCACTTAATAGCTAAAACACTTATGTGTTTCGAATAAATCCACGCCCCCGTAATCAAAACTACTGCCCATATTAGCATGCCAAGAGCAAAGTGAATATTCACTTGCCATAAAGTAATAATGGCTATGCATAAAGCTAATCCGTGGCTAAAAAATCGATCAATAACAATTCTTACAATTGCCGGAACAGAACTTGTTAAATCATTGACTTTATTAGTCAAACTGCCTGAAAAATTATTTTGGTAAAAATTTTGGCTTTTATCAACCAACAACTCTAAAGCATCGTTGGCTATTTTTGCACGCAGAGCTGGAATCATTTTAATCTCAACAAAATAATTATAAAGACGAAATGACATAGAAAGTAAGAGATATAGCCCGAGATAGAAAATAATAGGCACTATTAAATTAACAAAAATATTATGTTGCTCACTAGAAGCTAAACGGTTTAAAATAACTTTTAATAAATATGCTCTAAGCGAAAGATCTACTGCCCATATTACCGCCGCCATCACCATGCTAAATATTGGTAAAGGAAAAGGTTTTATGGCTTTAACAATATAAGTTAAAATTTGTTTTGCTGAGATGTTATTCATAGGTTTTCCTTAGTGTTTCTTCTATTATTATAGCGAAACACATTAAATTAGGCTATTAAATCCCACTGCCGTCTGGCAAGCAACTTTTTCAAGCGTCGCCATCCCAGAATACAAGTCATCCTGACTTGATTCAAGATCTCATCTAGCAGAGAACTAGAGCCGGATCAAGCCCGGCATGACGGTTGCAATCCCAAACTCAGTTTAATTAGTGTAATTTTATTTAAGGCTAGCTAAACCATGTTTTCTGGCACAACATATTTATCGAAATCTTCTGAAGATATAAGTTTCAAGGCAATTGCCGCTTCTTTTAGCGTCGTACCTTCACTATATGCTTTTTTGGCAATTTTTGCCGCATTATCATAGCCAACATGAGGATTCAGCGCGGTAACCAGCATCAAAGACTGATCACGCAATAGATTAATGCGCTCAATGTTTGGCTCTATATCGTCTATGCAATGATCAACCAGACTTATTATTGCATCACTAAGTAAATTAATTGAATGAATAACATTCTGAATTATCAACGGTTTAAATACATTAAGCTCGAAATGACCATTACTTCCACCAATAGTAACAGCCATATGATTACCCATTACCTGTGCTGCTACCATGGTCATGGCTTCACACTGTGTTGGGTTAACTTTCCCCGGCATAATTGATGACCCAGGTTCGTTTTCCGGTAGTTTAAGCTCGCCCAGGCCGCACCTTGGGCCAGACCCAAGCAACCGTATGTCATTCGCGATCTTCATCATGCTAACGGCCAGAGTATTCAACGTGCCAGAAAATTCAACCAAAGCATCGTTGCAAGCAAGAGCCTCGAACTTATTTGGCGCAGTTTTAAAGTTATACCCAGTAAAGTTTGAAACTTCCACAGCAAATTTTTCTGCAAAACCAGCTTTGCAATTAATGCCTGTTCCAACAGCTGTTCCACCTTGAGCTAAATAATGAACTCTTGCTAATGAATGCTCAACTCTTTCGATACCAAGCTGAATTTGACAAGCATAACCAGAAAATTCTTGTCCAAGAGTTACTGGGGTTGCATCCTGCAAATGGGTTCTGCCAATTTTTACAATAGACTTCCATTGTTTTGCCTTAGTATCAAGGCTCTCATATATTTTTTTTAGTGCAGGAATTAATTTTTCGTTGGCCCCAAGCACCGTCGCTATATGCATCGCCGTGGGGAATGAGTCGTTCGATGACTGCCCCATATTAACATGATCGTTCGGATGAACTGGAGATTTACCACCTTTTTTGTTAGTTAGTTTTTCATTCGCAATCCCTGCAATTACTTCATTAACATTCATATTTGATTGAGTACCAGAACCTGTCTGCCAAACGACTAGCGGAAAATTATCGTCAAACTCTCCCTCTAGGATACGATCAGCCGATTCCACAATTGCATCAGCTAACTCTTTATTTAGCACGCCTAAGTTTGTATGAACTATTGCCGCAGATCTCTTGATAATGGTTAAAGCTCGAATTACTTCTTGCGGCATTTTCTGAGCAGCAATTTTAAAGTTATTAATAGAACGCTGAGTTTGAGCTCCCCAATAATATTGGTTTTCTACTTTAACTTCACCCATGGAATCAGTTTCAATCCGATAGTCACTCATAACATTTCTCTAACTCTTTATAACAAAATACTCCGTAGATCCAACATTTTTACTTATCGATAACTTATAACCATACTCACTACATATATTGCTTGCGTAGTGTTCACGACAGTTTGTTATAGTAAGTGGCTCAGCAACACCACCATTTAAAACAACAAAAGATCCATGCTTCAAATGAAAATTTCGGCCATTACTCTGAATTTTAAATAATGTATCATTTTCCTCGTGAATATATAAATCAATTGAGCCTTCAGACCCAATATTTTCTGAAGCAATAGAAACTAAGCAATAGGCAACTTTAGCCATATGAGCATTCACTGATAACAACTCACCCATTATATGAGCGTTAAATTTGATTTTAGACTCGTCAAAGAAATTCTTCAACAAATCTACTATATCAATTATACTTAGCCTTGATTCATTCTCAACTAATCCATAAGTGCTACGAAAAAATTTAATACGTTTGACTAAGTTTTTTGATTCTTGCAATACCAAATCTTTGGCCTGATTTCCGATGGTTTTATTATCGCTATCAAGTAAACCAAGGCAGTTATCAATTGTACCTATTGAACCTGCTAAATCATGACAAATCTTTGAACCTAAAGCCTGAATAAGTTTTAAAGTGTCGGACATATGTTTACTATATACTTTTAAATATGTATCTGTTTTCCGTATGCTTGTAGGACAGACTCATGCATCATCTCCGACAAAGTTGGGTGTGGAAAAATTGTATTCATTAAATCAAGTTCCGTCCCTTCCATTTCTTTTGCAACCACATATCCTCCAATAAGCTCAGTTACTTCAGCTCCGATCATATGTGCACCTAACAATTCACCAGTTTTGGCATCAAAAATTGTTTTGATTAAACCATCTGAATCACCTAGAATCAAGGCTTTTCCATTAGCATAAAATGGAAACCTTCCTATCTTCATCTGATAGCCAGCAGCTTTTGCGGCTTCTTCTGTCAGGCCAACACTTGCAATTTGCGGACTTGAATATGTACAGCCAGGTATATTTGTTTTGGTAATAGCATGAGGTTTTTTACCTGCAATAAACTCTGCTGCAATAATTCCTTCGTGACTAGCTTTATGAGCAAGCCATGGTGCTCCAGCCACATCACCTATCGCAAATATTCCACTCTCTGCTGTTTGCATCATGCTATTTGCAACTATATGCCCTTTCTCAATAATGACTTTTGTCTTTTCTAGACCTATATTTTCAACATTGCCCACAATTCCAACAGCCATCAGCAATATTTCTGACTCCAAAGACTCTCTCTTACCATTATAATCAAAAGTTACACTTACTCCCTTAGCAGAAGATTTTTGTCCTTCTAATTTAACTCCTATCTTAAATTTTATACCTTTGGCTTCAAAAGCTTTTTTTGCCATAGCTGAAATTTCAGAATCTTCAACCGGCAATATTCTATCTGCGGCTTCAAGGACTGTGACATCTGATCCAAGAGCATTATAAAAACTAGCAAATTCTATCCCAATAGCACCAGAACCAACTATTATCATGGATTTAGGCACATTATCTGGCACTAAAGCTTGACGATAATTCCAGATATTTTTGCCATTAGCTTCAAAACCAGGCAAATTTCTTGCTCTGGCTCCAGTCGCAATGATTATATTCTTTGCGCTTATTTTATCCTTATCATTAACCAATATCTGTCCAGGTCCTTCGAGTTTAGCCGTTCCTTCTATTACAGTAACTTTATTTTTCTTGAGCAGAGCTTTTATCCCGCCAACTAATTTTGTTGAAACATCACGAGAACGCGCTACGATCTTTGTTATATCAAACTCAATATTACTAGCCGAAATTCCAAATTCTTCTGCATGTTTCATTTTTTGATACAACTCAGCTGATTTCAGCAAAGCTTTTGTTGGGATACAACCCCAATTAAGACAAATCCCACCCAAATGTTCCTTCTCAATCAGAGCCGTTTTTTTTCCCAATTGGGCAGCTCTAATCGCTGCAACATAACCACCAGGACCGCCACCAATTACCACAACATCAAAATTTTCCATAATTATTTCTCTAAATAAACATCAATATAGGAGATTCAATATATTTCTTGAACGCAGTTAAAAACCGCGCACCAATAGCTCCGTCTACAACTCTATGATCGCATGATAGATTTACATCCATCACCATTCTCATTTCAATCCTATCTTCAATTACAACCGCCCTTTTGCTGCTCATACCAACAGCCAGGATGCATCCTTGGGGAGGATTAACAATTGCATTAAAGCTCTTGATTCCATACATACCAAGATTGGAAATACTAAACCCTCCACCTTGAAATTCTTCTGGTTTCAAACTGTTCTCACGAGCTCTCTTAGCCAAATCTTTCATCTCGCTAGAAACTTTAATTATATCTTTCTGATCAGCATTTCGGATAAGAGGCGTAATTAAACCTCCGTCAATTGCTACAGCAATTGAAATATCTACGTTATTGTATATTTTTATTGCCTCATCGCTCCAACTCGCATTTGCAGCAGGCACATCCTTTAAAGCTTTAGCTACTGCCAAAATGACAAAATCATTTACCGATAGTTTTTTATTTTTATCTTCCCCCAACGTATTATTAATCTGCACCCTGGCCTCTAGGAGTGCATCCATCATACAATCAATTGATAGGTAAAAATGTGGGACAGTAAGTTTAGACTCAAGCAAACGCTTAGCAATAATTTTACGCATATTATTGTTTGGTACCAAGCGGAATTCCTCAGTATGCCTAAAAATCTTCCCTTTAGTTTGACCAGATGAGATTATATCTGCTTTGACAATCCTACCGTGAGGGCCACTTCCTATAATATTTGCTAGACTTATACCATCCATGGCTGCAACTCTCCGAGCCAAAGGAGTAGCAAAAACTCTACCAGAACTTGGAGTTGCTGACGTTGGCATTGGTTGAGAATTAGCTACATTACTTAATGTTTCTGGCTGTTTTTTATCAGCATCAGCTTTGACAATAGAAACAGGCTTGGCAGACGATTCTTTTGTAATAAATTCTGCCAAATCCGATTCATTTTCACCATCCTCAATTAAAACCGCAATCAAAGCGTTTACAGGAACCTCATCTGTTCCCTGCGGTATAAGTATTTTTGCCAAAACTCCTTCATCAACAGCTTCAACTTCCATCGTAGCCTTATCAGTTTCTATTTCTGCAATTACATCACCAGCTTTAATAATATCGCCTTCATTTTTTAACCATTTTGCAAGGTTACCATGTTCCATAGTTGGTGAAAGTGCTGGCATTAAGATTTTTATCGGCATCGTCTCTTCCTTTATTTTTTAATTATCTCTATAAAGTCATCCTGAACTTAAAATAGTCATCCCGGGCTTGACCCGGGATCTTCTTCTGTAACACTAGATCCTGAAACAAGTTCCGGATGACTATGCACCTAGACTCAACCCAATTTAGTATAACAAGCTTTCTTAGCAGCTTCTACAATCTCACTAGTAGTAGGTAGTGACAATTTCTCAAGATTTACTGCATATGGAAGCGGAACATCTTTACCAGAAACTATCTCAACTGGTGCATCTAAATAATCAAAGGCTTCTCTCATTATTATTGAGCTAATCGTGGCTCCTATACCAGCGAAAAACCACCCTTCTTCAACGCATACCAGGCGATTAGTTTTTACCACGGATTCAATAATGGTATTCTCATCAAGCGGCCTTATTGTTCGTAGATCAATCACCTCAGCACTAATCCCAGCTTGAGCAAGTGCCTCAGCCGCTTCAAGAGCCATCCCTACTTGTAAGGAAAAAGCAACAATGGTTACATCAGTACCTTCTCGTAGCACCTTAGCTTTGCCAATTTCAATTGGTCCAATAGTATCTGGAACTTCAAAACTCTGCCCATACATTATTTCATTCTCTAAGAAAATCACCGGATTATCATCTCGAATTGCGCTAATAAGCAAACCCTTGTTATCTTCCGCACTATATGGAGCAATAACTTTTAAACCAGGAATATGTGCATATAATGCTGCATAATTCTGACTATGCTGCGCGCCAACTCTTGCTGCGGCACCATTGGGACCACGAAACACTATCGGACAACCAAGCTGACCTCCAGACATATAATTTGTTTTGGCTGCTGAATTTACTATTTGATCAAATGCTTGCATCGAAAAATTAAAAGTCATAAACTCAACAATAGGCCTAAGCCCACCAAATGCAGCACCAATCGCAAGTCCTGCAAATCCATGTTCTGTAATTGGAGTATCTATCACTCTGCTCGGTCCAAACTCTTCAAGCAAACCTTGAGTTATCTTGTATGCACCCTGATATTCTGCTACTTCTTCGCCCATCACAAAGACCCTTTTGTCTCTGTGCATTTCTTCTCTCATGGCTTGGCCTAAGGCCTCTCTAACTGTTATCTCTGCCATAATCCCCTTACTTAAAAATATCTGTAAAAAGCTCGTCTTCACTTGGAAGAGCTTCCGTTGTTGCGAACTCAGCTACTTCAGCTATTGTTTTTTTAACTTTATTTTCGATTTCCTTCAGTTGCTCTTCGCTTGCATATGATTTATCTATAGTTATCTGCCTAACTGCAGCAACTGGGTCATGGTTCTTTTTCTCTTCAACTTCATCTTTAGTCCTATATTTTGCTGGATCAGACATTGAATGACCACGATAGCGATAAGTTTTCGCTTCAATTATTACAGGACCGTTTCCACTTCGAACGTATTGTACCGCTTGCATCGCGGCATTGTAAATGGACTCGATATTCATACCATCAGCTTGAAAACCAGGAATTCCAAAAGACTCTCCTTTCCTATACAAATCTGTCATTGCAGTTGATCTTACGACAGATGTACCCATTGAGTATTCATTATTTTCTATCACATATACTACAGGCAACTTCCAAAGCGCTGCCATGTTAAAAGCTTCATACACCTGCCCTTGATTTACAGCTCCATCTCCAAGAAAAGTAAAGCACAACTTGTTTGTATTGTTATATTTTTCTGCAAAAGCCAAACCAGTTCCGATAGGTACCTGCGCGCCCACAATTCCATGGCCACCGTAGAACCTTCCTTCACTATTGAACATATGCATTGACCCGCCCTTGCCTTTTGAGCAACCAGAGGCTCTGCCAGTAAGTTCGGCCATAACATATTTAGGGTCGATACCAGAAGCAATTATATGGCCATGATCTCTATAACTAGTTATAGTACTATCATCCTTATCTTTTGCCAGATCAATACCAGCAATCACTGCTTCTTGACCAATATAGAGATGGCAAAAGCCACCTATTAAGCCCATACCATAAAGCTGTCCACATTTTTCTTCAAACCTCCTTATCAATAACATCTTCTCATACGAGTCAACGTATTGCTTAAGGTTTAGCTTATATTTTCCTAATTCAAACATACCTAATCAATTTTAAAATAAATTGTGACCATAATACGGAGCCTAAGTCTTGTCAACAAGCTCTTATTATCTTAAGAGACTTGGTAGTATAAATTTTTTCATACCAATTCCCAAGTTTTAATATACAAATATCAGAATATATTTTAGAAATATATGACATTTACTACAGTTTTCCTTGCAAGTTATATCAATTCACATTATAGTAGTATTATTACTAGTGTATTAAATAATCTTTATGTATTAATGTATGCCTAAAAATAAACCTCAACAAAAACTAGTGTCATTTACTGACAATCAAGTTGAATTAGATAAAATTTCCGAAGATATCAAAAATGGCTGGTCAATAATCAGCCTGGTAAAAAACGGAAATTACTACGTAGGCATCATGGAGCTTAATTCGAATTTCAGCGAAGCAAAAGAAACCGTTTTTATCCCACCTAGAAAAAGAATCAAGATCTCTAGATAATCGTTAAAAAAACTGTCGTTATTTTTATCACCTTAATTCGAAGAAAAATCTTGTGAATTTACAAGATTTACTTCTGATTAAATAACGAGTAATTACGCTTGACAACAAATAATCCTATAGGGTATTAATAAGCCATAAGGTTAATTATAATAAAATAAATTACCTTATGATGTATTAACAAATATTTTAAGTTAAGGTATATATAAAATGGCTAAAAATTCTAATAAAAGTCCTAAGATAATAGACGAAGCAACTATAAAATTTATAGAGAGCAAGGACATAGTTCAACTAACTCAATGGTCTCAAGACCCAGCATGTGCTAACGCCGGGCATTATGTTGATATTTTAGGCCAATATGAAGCACACATAAGCGGCAAAGAAGGAGAAAGTTTACCAGATAGCACGTTAGGTGAATAAATTAAAATGCTACTTGCTGCTACTAGTATCCTTGGAAATATGGTCTTAGTAGTCCCTCCGTCAAAACTCTAAATTTTTGATATAATTTCAAGAATTTCAAAAATAAATCACCGCACATTCATTTTTTGAGCT
>NZ_JARJFB010000016.1:0-16922 GCF_034554655.1 Candidatus Megaera venefica | reverse complement strand
CTTCAGACACATCAAGATCTTGCTGCAAATATTCATAACCACAAAAATATTGCCAATAAATATTTTCCTTTAGCTCTTCCTCCGTAAACGAATCAGAACCGTTGTACATAGCTTGAAGCATTGATAGTGCTAGCATTACTCTATGATCTTTCTTATTTCTACCAAATTGCTTGATTTCAATGTTAGGCAATGCTCTGGCTTCAAGTTCAGACCAATTTACTAAATCCCTTAGTTTATATAACTTGTTTTTAGGATTTAGTTTTGTAGATAATTTCTCTTCAAATAACCTTTCTTGTTTTTGGAGAAAAGTAATATTTTCTATAGGCATAATTTTAAAATCCGTAAGCTTTATGCGGTAATTATACCATTTTCTTATGGATTTTGTAAGCTGTTTATGACATGAAACCCCTTGTTAATTCAGGCGGGGAGAGTTTTGACGGAGGGACTAGTAAAGTACACACTATTTTACCTTGTCTTGTGACGTTAACTTTTTGCGCTTATCTTTTGAAATTATTGTAGAGGATCTATCTGATGAGCTAACATGCTTATCCATTTTTTCCTTAATATGCTCAAGGCGCTCAAGGTCAGTCTTTTTAGATCCTGCATTAGCACTAGTTTTTTTACTAGCTCCAACACTTACTGCCTTACTACCTTTTTTCTGAGAAGCCTGACCAGATTGTTCTTTATCTACATCTTTTTTTATTGTTTCTTCAACAACATTTGCTAAGTCCTCTTTTTTCTTTTCTGCAGTATGTTTTTTAATCCTAGACAAAGTACCTATAGCGGTTGACAAAACATCTTTCTTAAAAGCTAATTTTACAATTTCGGGGAACATTGCGGCATACTTACCTTTGCTGTAAAGATCTGCAATTTTAGTAACAGCTGGCAAATTATCTGCCACTAGTTTAATAATTTTTTCTGTTTTTAGTTTCAATCCAGGTCCAGCTTTAGTATGAATTACCCCATCAATTACTTTTGCTAGCTGCTCTTGGTTCTTCTCTAACAAATTAGGCAATTCTTTGTCAAAAATATTTTTCAAATCTGCGTTACTTTCTTTTAAGGCGATTACGTTCGAAACAACTTTTAGCACAGCTGCTTTTTGGTTTTCTTTTGGAGCATTTGCTAAATCTCTTACATCAGAAATTATAGTAACCAATTGATCCTTTTCTTTTAGGGTTGCCCGAGCAAATTTATCAACCATTGGTGCCGCATCAATTAACAAATCAGTTCCTAATTTTGCCGAGTCTCTAATTAAATCGTCAGAAACACCCATCTCTTTTGTAAGGGTCGATAAAGCCGGTATATTTTTTACAATATTACTTGCAATATCGGGAATATTGCCTTTATTCTTTTGTAAGAATTCAGGCAGATCCTTTGTTAAGGCACCAGTTATTCCAGGTTGGTTCACTACATTACTTAAGCTCTCTATAATTGCACCAAAAGAGCCCGCCTGTTTAGGTGTCAAACCTTCAGTAGTTTTATCTAGACCAGATAATAGTTCCTGAGATTTAGTAGCAATCGTTACAATATCCTGGCTACTATTTAAAACCGCACCAACTGCCTTTGTTACTATTGGTACAGCATCTTGGATTTGTTCTTTAGTAATAACACCCTTAAGTGGACTATTTGCTAGAGCATTAAATGCGATCTTGCTAATATCAGCGCTTGAATTTACTAAAGTTGTACCAACATTCTGAAGAGAGTCTGCTACCTGACTATTACCAAGGATAGCCATTCCTTGACTAGCAAGGTCTTGTACAACCGCTGATCTTTCTTCCTTTGTCGCAGTAAGAAGACTTTGACCACTGGCAGCTAAGCTCTGAATTTGCTCATTTGAGGTTTCTTTTAATACTGTGCTAACCAACCCAGTAACTGCTCCTGTCACATTTTTAGCAAATTCCGGGCTAACACCGACTAGCACTTGCCGAGGCAAACTCTCCTCATTCATTTTTCCAAGTCTATGCGTAACCATCTCACCAATTGCTACTTGGTTTTTATCTAACAAGTCAGAGACATTATCACGCACGCTATTAAGTACATTATCTTGCAAGACAATATCAGTTGCCGAGCCAATTAACTTTGACAGCGCCACGTTCTTTTGCTTGCTAAGTTCCTCAGTCTGCTTGTCAAGATCTTTAATTTGCTCCTCGCTTAAGCTTGAGCGATCAATCTTTTTTTGCGCTTTCTCTTTACTTGCACTTGCGGTAAATTCAGTAAAAACACTATATATTTCAGGGATTTTTTTAACATTCGCCTCAGAAAGCAATTCTGCTCCGACTTGCGTAACTAACGGCACTAACCCTTGCACCATCGACGGCGCTACACCCAATTCCTCCAGTTGTTGTTTAACAGGGGCTGTTTTGAGTGCATTATCCACGATAAGCTGGACTTGCTCTTTCTCAGTTGTTAACAACTGGCCAACCTGCCCTATTGATTTAACAACATTCTCGTTATTTAAAATAGCCATTCCTTGACTAGCAAGGTCTTGTACAACCGCTGATCTTTCTTCCTTTGATGCGGTCAGAAGGCTTTGACCACTGGCAGCTAAGCTCTGAATTTGCTCATTCGAGGTTTCTTTTAATACTGTGCTAACCAACCCAGTAACTGCCACTGTCACATTTTTAGCAAATTCCGGGCTAACATTAGTTAGTATTTGCCGAGGCAAACTCTCCTCATCCATTTTTCCAAGTCTATGCGTAACCATTTCAGTAATTGCTACTTGGTTCTTATCTAGTAACCCAGAGACGTTATCACGCACGCTATTGAGGAAGTTATCTTGCAAAACTACTTTACTAGCCGAACCAACCATCTCTGATAAAATTTCACTCTTTTGTTTCTTAAGAATTTCATTTCGTGCATCAAGCTCCTTAATTTGCTCCTCGCTTAAGCTTGAGCGATCAATCTCCTTTTGTACTTTTTCCTGACGGGCAATATCTGAAAGTTTAGTATTAGAGGCAACCATCTCTTTATATACTTCTGTTAATTTGTTGCTGTCTGCCAATGCAACTGAAGCAATTTGAGTTACAGCCGGTATAACTTGCTCCACTATTTCGGGGGTAATACCCAATTTATCTGCTTGATCTTTAACCTTCTCATTAGTAGCCATTACAATAGTTGCAATTTTAGCAAGGTTAGCACTATCCGTAACCAAAAACTCTTGTAGACCACTACTACCTATAAGCGCACCAAAATCGATTTTACTTGCAATAAACTGTAATGATTTTTGAGTTTTTTTAGGGTCTTTTTCTAAAATAATATCAAGGCTTGCATTGGCTACTTCTATTACATCTTGGGGACTTTTCAATATTTCTTTAAGTGGATTAATCGCTATTGGTAGTAACTTTTTCTGGATATATTCCGCAGTTATTCCAGCTTTTTCCAATGCTTCCACTGTTTTTGCAAGGCTGATTCTTTGTTCAAGCATCTTCCTGTTGCTAATCTGCTCTGTAAGCTCGGCAATCTGCTGGTTATCTATTTCATTTGGAGTAAGGTTAGTTTGTAATTTTTTTAATTTAGCTTCTAAGCTTGTTAATAAACCATGCTGCTTTTCATGAACTACCAGCCTCTCTTGGAGCTCGGGAAGTTTTGATAGCTCTCTAATACCAACTGAAATAAGAGTTGGAGCTATAGTTTCTACAAGATTACCTAATTTGGTACTATTTGCTTTTAAAAATTCTACAGAGTCTGGGTCATCTAAAAGTTTAAGAAAAAAAGAAGCTTCTTCTTTCACTCCTTTGCCCATTGGGATTTTAGCAGCCTCTTCCTTGTAAAAAGAAGTTGAGCCGGCAATATCAATAACTGATCCTACATTTTTAAGTGCAAAGCCAAACGCTGATAACCCTGAACTTAACATATCTCCAACGCCAACTGATTCCTTTGTTCCCTTTTTTTGGGCAAAAGGAGTAAGAATATTATTAAGGCTAACCGGATCTCCTATAAAATTGCTTGCACTACTATATAACTTTGTCTTTTCTGATTTATAAATTTCGGCTTGTTTTTGTTTTTTTGCTTGTGCTTCTTTTTGCACTTCTCTCTCGTGCTGAGCAGCCAATTTACTATGCGCCTCTATTTCTCCTCGCACATCAGACAATTCCTTCTGACTAGCTTTCGTTAAGGGTTTCTGTATTATGTCATTAATCTTTTTATCTAGAACAGATCTTCTTTGTTCCAACGTACTGGCTAAAGTAATATTACTACCCTCAATACCAGAAGCCTTTAAAGAGTTTTGATGAATTTCAGCACCTAATTTTTTAGCGGTAACTTCATCCTTATCCTTTATGCTTTTAGCAGCCGCCTTTTTAAGGACTAAATTCTTTTCATACAGCTCAAGGATATTCTTATTATTTTTGTAAATTTGGTTTTGGTATTCAGAAAGCTTCATATCAGACACCTGCTTAATATTCAGCTTTATATTTTAATATATCATTAGTTACCTATTTATTAAAAATAGATAGTTTGTGCTTATTTTGTAATAAAACCAACTTTTTTGAGGCTTTATTACATAACAAAATCAAGGGTCAACTCTGTGGCGAGATGTTATAAATTTATATTAATAACTTCCATTGACATAGCTCTACAAAGTTAATAAAATGCCTACAGAGGTGGTCGTGCAGTTGTATGCTTGTGTTAAAGCAAGCATGAGGAAAGTCCGGACTCCATATAGACACGATGCTGGGTAACACCCAGCGGAAATGAACGAGAGGTCATTTCTAGGGAAAGTGCAACAGAAATTATACCGCCTTAATATCAAACCAAAGCGAAAGTATTTGGCATTTGATATAAACCAAAATCTCGGTACTTTAGTGCTTACCTATTGATAGGTAAAAATTAAGATATGCAAATAGTATTTGAACGGTAAGATTCCAAAAACTATATTTATATAGTTTAAAGAGACAAGCCTAAGGCAAATATATAACTGTATGCTTGATTTCAGGTCTTGGTAAGGTAAGGGTGAAATGGTGCGGTAAGAGCGCACCGGTATCCTTGGTAACAGGGAACGCAAATGTAAACCCCGTCGGGAGCAAGACCAAATAGGCATGATTGAACTTTGTTCCTGGCTGTCTATAGCCAGATATCATGCGGGTAGGTTGCTTGAGGTAAGTGGTAACACTTATCCTAGATAAATAACTGCAATAGCTTAGGCTATACAGAATCCGGCTTATAGACCATCTCTTTTTTTATTTTATAGCCGTTCAAATTGAGTTATCATGTATTTGTAGAAATGGTTTTTTGTTTTTAACATTATTTGCAAACACTCCAAATATCGACCTGTTTTAGACATAAGTTAGTGTGTATTAAAAAGGAAAAATACAGTAGAAATATACGCAAACTCAACTTAAACGACTAAATAATTACAAAAATGCAAACTCTTTATCATCATCAGCTCTGCCCACTATCTAGGCAAATTCGTATTCTCCTGAAAGAATTTAATATTGAGTTTAATCTTATCAGAGAAGATTATTGGCAATGTCGCCCTGAATTTTTGCTGATAAGCCCTTCTAGTACCACTCCTGTTCTTGCTCTTGACTCAAATAAATGTGCTCTAATTGGAAATTACCCTATTATCGAGTATATGAATGAAACATACGAAAACTTCTATTTTATGCCATTATCACCAATAGAACGCGGGGAAGTCAGAAAATATATTAGCTGGTTTAATGATAAGTTTTACCGCGAGGTAAGCAAGATTCTATTGGAAGAAAAAATGATTCGCTTACTCATGCGCACTGGCGAGCCTAGAACTGCATTCATAAGAGCAGCTAAAGCAAACTTAACTCAGCATTTTAGATTTTTAAATCAAGCTCTAGAAAATAATTCTTACATTATTTCAGAAAAAATAACTTGTGCTGATATCGCGGCTGCCGCTCATATATCTGTTGTAGATTATTTTGGAGAAGTTAACTGGGATAGCTGGACGCTAATAAAACAATGGTATGCTGTTATTAAATCTAGGCCTTCTTTTCAACCTATTCTCCAAGACAGAGTCCCAGGTTTTAATCCGCCAAAAGATTATTCAAACTTAGATTTCTAGCTTATTGTAAAAATATTATTTTACTTGTATATAGGGTAAATCACATTGATTAACGGTAACTTTTGCCATGTTGCACAAGTTTTACTTGTTACAACGGAATAACCACACGATATAGTCAATTCACACAGATCAATGACTATAATATAGCCTTACTCATCCTCTTTACATTTTATGTTGCCATATACATTACTTGGAGTACCAAATATATTCCTTACAATTTTATAAAGCGGCTCAAGCCCAAAAGTCTTAGAATCTGAAAATGGTATACATCTCCTAACTAGCGGACTAACAGGAGACCAACCAGCCCGGCATGTGCCGTTTGAAGTTAAACCTGAATTCACTGATGGCCAGTAAGCATATCCATTATCTTCAGAATAATTTGTTTGCTCAGAACATGTTCCCTGAGGAACGCCGATACAAAGGCCCAACTCGACAGCAGTCTTATCCCTAAGTCCGTAAAGATCAGTGTCATAATTCACTGCAAATCCACCTGGGCTTCCAGCATAGCCAGAAGAAGCAGATGTATCATAATATTGACTATCAGCTAAATATGGTTCAGAGTTAGGAGCCGGATTAATTCTATCAGAAACAAGATTACTAACCTTACAAAGCTCAACTGTACCGTCATAACATTTTTTATTATCAGTACATTTTCTTATCGTAACTGTTCCTCCTCCTATTCTTGCTATTGAATCTATTGACGGGCATGTGGTAGTCTCGATAGAACTGCATAAACTTAAGCCTCCTTGAGTTGCAGACTTACTAGCAAAAACGCTACATCTCACCGTATCTTTATTTAATAATTTTGTTAACACACATAACTTAGGATTATCAGGACACTTGGATGTCTTGGAACTTGATAAACAAGCATGCGTACCCCCTAAATGATATTTACCATTAACATATTCAAGGCCACTTATATATACCGCATCTTGATTGACAGTAGTGCCTACTAGGGGCATTATATTATTTTGATATACCCCAAATATACTAGAAGGATTAGGTGAATTTGGGCCCGAAAATGGTTTTACATTAAACGTGTCATCTGTTACAAAAGATTCAAATTCATCTCCGGCTAAATTTACCACCGTACTAATCGAACCAGAATCGTTATACACAGATAATGGCTCAATTAGAGCTGCAGTTGAATCTGTACTAGTATCTAAAGGATCTTCACTGTTTCTATAAATTGAATTATATGAAACAATGAATTTTGGAGCAAAATAAGTTGATGTGCAAGTAATCCCTGGTACGCTACCACCTCCACATTCATAAATTAAAGGTTTAGGCGCAGGGGCTCTATCTTGGCAACCTACAACATTGTCTCCTTCAAATACACAAAATTGATTAGGTTCTTGGCTAAAGCCATATTGCGAATTAAAACCAGAAATTCTTACCATCGAAGCTGTAAAATAAGCTTCCCTAGAAGATTTATCCACCAACGTAAAATTTGCAGTTAACGGAGACGTGCTATAGCTTGTTTGAATTGGAGCAAATGCAACCTTTTTATCTACGAATTCACCAGTATTTATACCCCATATTTTCTGGCAAGTTGCAGTCGTTGAGCTTGGACAGTCATCAATATCATCTCTAAAATAAGATTTTGCTGATACAACACCACCAACTGTCGTAGCATACACTATTCTAAAACCATCCTGGCAACCATTACTGCTAACACTACAACTATGTTGTCTCATACTCTGCACACAAGGTGCCCCACTAGCTGCCGTAGAACATGGTTTGATTATATCTCTCCGTGCAGTAGTAGCATGCAAACCTGAAGCTGAAGAAAATGCACCTAAATTTTCAATTACAACGCATTTATCTGTTGTCATTGGATCTTCTCCATTTGCACAAAGTGGAACAAAATTATCGTAGCCAACCCTTATACTATTGTGAACATAGTTATTTCTTAAACTAGAAACTACACACTCTTTATCTGATGTGGACTGAATAGGTACCCCATCTTCCCCTATATGGCAAATATATTGAGTATTCGCAACTTGGAAAAATGGAGCAACTGATTCACAATATGGCGGTGGGAATGGTCCCATTGGTAAATTCACACATCCATAAACCTTATCATCCACCGCTCTGTTTATTTGGCCAATTTCTTTCAGAAAATCAATAATTAGCTCTCCTACCCATTCAATAATTTTTCCTAAAAAAGAAAATATATCGCTCATTACAGAGCCAAACGTTGTTTCCCCTTCCTCTCCGTCATCCATTAAACCAAACAATGAGGAAAGCAAAGTAAATGGAGATTGTGCAAATGTAGAAATATTATCAATAAAAAAGATAATGACCCTAACAACTGGATGTGTTTCAGCTGTTTTATGATATGACTGCTTATGAGGATCAAGATCCATAACATCAAATCCATCTTCGGCACTAAAAAATGCAGGATCTTTGTATAAACATAGCTTTGGAGACTCAAGAATTATTGTCTCTCCATCCACAGTGACTATTGGGTCATCATCTTTTGTTGCCCCTTCAAAATTTAAATGCTTGCCATAAGTATATCCAGGATCCTGAGCAAAACCTCGATCTAAATCAGCCGGCATAGCAACCCTGGCGCACATACGATGCAAAGGGAAAACATAGCCTCCTACAAGAGTAACACATTGACCATCCCAACTTAATGTATCACTGCTTGTCCAACATGCAATAAAGTTACATTGCTGCCCCCTAACTCTTATTTTAGGTTCGAAATACGTGCTATCTGGGGTTTCCTCGCCGCACAAATTTTCATAATACCCGATGTTGTTACCAGGGAATGGCTCTTTTAGAAGGCAAGTATGCTCATCGCGCCCACCATCTTTATTCCATGGAGCACAGACTCTGTTTCTCTTGAAGGGGTCACGATCCTCGTCGTTCCAAGGTTCCCTTATGGTTGCGTTACTATCACCACAATTACAAAAATCGTTAAAGCACGCCGTAAATGCATCCCAAGCACTCGCCAAAGCAACCGGACAATAGCAAAAAAACAGTAAAAATAACGCTATTTTTTTTATCACTAAATTATCACCTCATGGCCTTCTTAAATACCAATTTAATTACCTCAACTTTTGTATTAGACAAGATCACATAATATTTTCTAGCTCTGAATATAGAGCCTCAACCCAATCTTCAGGCTTCTTATCTCCAAATTCTTTTACCACTTCTTTATAAATATCTATCTCTCTATCCCCAGAACATAAAATTCTCATAAGAGCTGGCAACCCACCAATACTTAATTCAGAAGCAATAGTTTTTTTATCTTGCCTTATTAAGAACATACGAGAAGAAACTGTCATATTTGATAATTTTCTCAATTCTATAGGTTCAAGGCCAAGTATTTTGTCAAGTCCGGTTACAGAAACTTCGGAAGGAAGAATGAAGCTTGTACCCACATTTCTAACCCAATTCTGAGATGTTTTTTCCTCTTCGAGCGAAACGAGAGTATGAGTATTTATTGTAAACACTGATACTCCATTAATTGCAGACATTTCCTCCGACATGTATGTTAGCAAGTGCTGATAATATTTGAGATTTACTAATTCAGCAAAGTTATCTACAGCAAATATTTTTGGTCCAGCATCAACATTCTGCATCATATTTTGAGCCGCTAAAACTATAGCAGCTTTAACCGCTCTCCTTGAATTTAGGTCGTATTCAAATTGTTCAATTAGCTTTTTTTCCTTTGGAAAATGATTTTTAGTATATTCAGCATCATCAAAATCTTGTAAATTAATTGCTGTTACTTGTCCTTGATGGAATAGTAATGGCTCTTTTCTTTCAAAAACTTCATAATATACACCACCTTCAAGATAAGCACTAAACCTATTGACAAGAAGTTCTTGATCTTTAATTGTAGATATAATTGCAGATAGTTTTCGCTGCTCCATAGGAGTCTGAAAAACTAAGTCACATAGTAATTTTAGGGAAGCAAGTTCAACTTCCTTTAATGGATCAAAATAATGCTTGGCAATTATCTTAAAAAATTCTAATAAATATTGCCTATTCCCAGAAGTATCACTACAAAGTAGAGGGTTAATAATATTTTTATCCCTTTGAAACCACTGCCCTCCCCGTGCTTTCACATATAAACCAGAATCCATATCATCCATAATATACAGTGTCGTAGGCATATACTTATCTGCCTCAGATAACAAGAAATTTAGCAAAGTAGTTCTTCCAGATTTCTTGTCTCCAAAAATACATGTTGTTGTATTTTCATTTTTATCGTGAAAATTCATAAAATATGGAGTGCCACGTTCTGTTCTAAGTATAGTAACCGCTCGCCCCCAAGGGCTAAACTGATTGCCAGTTGGAAAATTATGCAGGGATGCCAAAGCTGCTGTATTGTCAACAATGGTGGGCTTCATTCTCGCAAGAAATGTAAAATTTGCAGGAAGCTGTGCCCAAAACGTTTTCTCTAGGTTAACATCTTCCCGTACATGCACAATACCAATTTTTGCTAGCGCTTCTGACGCCTGATTAACTTGTTTATCAAGCATTTTCAAGTCTTCACCGATTACCATAAATGAAATTTGTTGATAACAAAACCTAGCGGAACCAACATTTTGCTCATCAAAAATTTTATCCAAACCTTTAAGTTTTCGAAGTTCGCTATCTTTACTTACTCCCAGAATGTAATTTTGATTCTCATAAACCGGCATAACCTCTTTTTTATCTACGAAATAAAATACTTCTGTTGCAACCATTTCCACAGGAATTTGCAAAAACTTGTCTAACGCTTCAGACGAAACTTCTTGATATTCTTTAATTGACATCAACGCCGCAAATTTCTTTCCCTCATCACCTATTACTTCAATCTTATCACTACCAACAGCATATTGATGAGATGCTAGTGCTTGAGAAATATCTGATATTGGCATTAAACAATCATTTTCATTTAACTGCATTATCCGCCTATATAAGAACATCATATCAGAATAGCATTCTTCTCCTTCGATTCTAATACCTAACCTTTGCGCACCATACTCGCTTAACCCCTGTAGCAAACTATCTACATTTTTAGCTAAATCTTGGGCAGCTTTTTCAAAAAACTTTTCTTCAAAATTACTAATGATTTTCGACGAAAGGGAATTTACCAATGAATTAAAATTCTTTAGCTTTAATTCAGGAGAATCATGAACTACTGTAATATATAGTCTATTTACAAATTTATCATGCCAGTAGTTTTTACGCCGCCAAATATCATGGATATTAGCAGATAAAAAGCCATAGTAATCTGCAGGATCATCAAGGTCTGCCTTTCTTCTAATTGTGTGAATCCAAAAAGCATATTTTCCACTATCAGTGGACTCACTTATAGATTTCCGTACCATGGCTCTAAGATTAAATAAGTTATTACTTATTTTCTCTGAATTAACTCCATTAATTTGAATAGTTTGAAGCAACTCACCATTTTTTGTAATCAGCGTATTTTCATTAAAATGAGCGGCAACTGGAATAAAATCCCCAGACGAATTATTATATAATTGACTATCATGGGATTTATCTGCTGACACGAATACACCTTCCTATTATCAAATGGCGGCTTTGCTTTATATCTACAGATATAAACTACAAGAATTCATTATGCCAGCAACCTCCTCCTCAAGAAAGACTTCAAGTAGTAAAAAGGCTTAATTATACAATTGGTTGTTACAAGTTAGATACTATAAATTTAACTCGAACTTGACTAATAAGAAATATTACTAACGAACGTAAACAACACTCCTACGAACTGTAATAATCTTTATCATAAGATGTATGTTAAGCACGTACACTACTCTGGAATAGAGCCGTATATTTTGTACTAGGAGAGTTACACGCACTGACCATGCACCGTCATTCTGCATTTGATTGAAGCTTGCGCCCTCTCTCTGGTCCAAAATCTGGTGTAACAGAGGGAGATTACCGGATCAAGCCCAGTATAAATCTTATCATCAAAGAATCCAGTCTATATATAAAAAAAGGAGACCTAACGGCCTCCTTTTTAACTCAATCTTCTTTTAAGTCCAAGTATTAGATATCAAATCTTACACCAGCACCAACGTGGTGACCTTTGTAATGAGCAGACTCACCTAGAACTTTCTTTGTTTTGCCCATATCTCTATAGCTGTAAGTTAGCTCACCGCTTACACCAGGTGTAAACTCATATGATCCACCAACATAACCAGCAAAAGCTAAATTAGTTTTTTGTTTTAGTGTTATACTAGTGTTAGCAACAGTATACTTTGATTTAACTTGACCAGCACCAACACCAGCACCAACAAATACTTTAAAAGCATCAACATCGAATAAATCAACATAACCATTTAACAACAATGTGTTAACATCACCTTTTAGCTTGGCATTAGCTTTTTTATGGGTTGGGTTAACAAAATGGTCGAAAGTAAGATCAACTCTTGCATTGTCCATTACGTAATAACCAGCACCAACACCAAAGAATACATCGTTTTTAGATTTCATTCCTTTAATCTTAGTTAGTTTTGACCAACCAACATTAGCTTTTACATAAAACATATCTTCTGCTGCATATACAGAAGAAGTTGAAAGAATTACAGCTGCTGCTGTTGTAAGTAGAATTTTTCTCATAAGAATACCTTAAAAAATTTATTTAGCCACAGAGACGCGTACAGAAACCTAAAAGTTACATTTATCTGCCCACGACCAACTGATTTGGATAATAACATAAAGTTTCGCAACATAACAAGTCACAGGAAACTTATAATAGGGTACAAAAATTTGCTGTATAACATAAATAACACAATAAAAAGATACTAGGCAGTAACTTCTCTCCTCAAAGACACAAGTAGTTACCCGATTTTAATCATTATACATCAAATCTAATTCCAACTGCAACGTGATGGCCTTTCAGACCCAAGTTGTTATCCTTTTGTACAGCAAAATCTCTCCAACTATAGACTAATTCACCATGAAAAGATGGGGCAAACTCCGTGGACACCCCAATATAAGCAGCATAGCTAAAATTATTACCTGGTTTTGATTTAGCGCTAACAGAATTAATGCTCTTAGTTTTTACTCGCGCAATACCGGTGCCAGCACCAACAAACATTTTTGTAATACTTATATCAAATAAGTCAATATATCCATTTAACAAAAATGTATTGATCTCTGCTTTTGTTTTAGCGCCTTGTGTCTTAAAGGTTGGACTAATAAAATGATCAAACATAAAATCAGCCCTTACATTGTCCATTATGTTATACCCAACACCAGCCCCAACAAACGAAGAGTTATCCGACTTAAATTTACCAGTTTTATTTAGCTTTGAAATTCCAGCATTAGCTTTTATAAAAAAATTACTATCAGCAGCTGCGGCAGAAAAAGCAGAGAATATTAATAGTGTTACAGTAGTCAGCAAGAGTTTTTTCATAATTTTCTTTGTGTATTTGTTCTAAAGCAATACTATAATCAATGCCCAAAAGAAAGTCATCCTGAATCTTGTTTGCAATATAAAATAAAACAGCTTTCTCAAAAGGGATTGCCCAACAACTATGATAACTCCCAACAGTAGAGAAAATCATCCTGAATTTATTGGTCTTTGCCACCTTTCAACCCAGCATTTTCTTCAACCTCATGAGATCCTGAAATAAATTCAGGATGACCGCTCCCACATATTACCCGTCATATCAGACTTGATCCGGTATCTTCTTTCGTTTCCTGTCATCCTGAAGCAAGTGTTCAGTACGGAATAGTTCCGTTAGCGTTCAGAATAGCTTCTATATTATTAAAAATCACATACTCAAATTCAAAGGTTGTTATCCTTCTCAAAGGCTGGCTTACCTGGTAACTTTGAATTAATCCAAGTAAAAATAAATGACGGAAGCATAGTTAGTAACTTTATACAAAATTGCATCCCAAAAGGAAACGCTACAACATCTTTATTTTTTTCAACGGCGTTAACTATTTTTTCTGCAGCCTCTTCTGCAGTGGTCATAAATGGCATAGGAAAACTATTGACACTTGTCATCGGAGTTTTAACGTAACCTGGAATCACTGTAGTCACATATATACCCCAAACTCTTAGGTATCCTCTCAGGGCTTCACTAAGCAGACGAACTGCCCCCTTACTAGCAGAATATGATGGCGCGCTAGATAAGCCTAAAAATCCCGCCATGGAACTAACAATAACAACATTACCACTTCTCCTCTCTATCATATGAGGAATAACCGGTAACACAGTATTTATTACCCCATTAACATTAGTTGCAAAAATCTTCCTGACCTGGCTTGCCGTTTCGGGCCCATCCAAAGTTCCAGCCGAAACTCCAGCACAGGCAATCACGATATCAATACCATACTGATAAGCTATCTCGTTTAGTTGCTTTTCCATTTCAGCAGAATTAGTAACATCAACGCTAAGGACATAAGCTTCTGCTCCATTAGCTATGCATATCTTAGCAACAGCATCTAATCTTTCCTTTGATCTAGCTAACAAAAATAACCTATGGCCCTTTTGTGAATATTTAGCCGCTAATGCCGCACCCAAACCACTTGAAGCACCAGTAATAATTATTGTTTTTTTCTCTCTAGTCATTATACTTGCTCACAAATCATAATATCACATTGATACAAATATATGCAAAGCAATGCAATGATAATTATTCTATCTGCACCATCAGGATGCGGTAAATCTTCTATTGCCAAAAAACTCCTTGAAACTGATGCAAATTTGGTGCTCTCAATTTCTGCAACAACAAGACAACCAAGGCCTGGAGAAGTTGATGGAGAGCATTATTTTTTTAAAACAAAGGATGATTTTAAAAAAATACATTATCTTGAATCAGCAGAAATTTATGGTAATTTTTACGGCACTCCAAGAGATTTTGTCGAAAAAAAACTACTAGAAGGTAGAGATGTTTTATTTGATATAGATTTTCAAGGAGCTTATCAAATAATAAATAATGCAAAAGCTCAAGTTGTTAGTATATTTATTCTCCCCCCTGATATGGAAACATTACGAAAAAGGATGATAGATCGAGGACAGGACGAACAAAATGTAATTGAGTTGAGACTTGAGAAAGCACAATCAGAAATTGAGCACGCTAAAAATTATGACTATATAATAATAAATGATAGCTTTGATCAAGCAATAGAAGAAATCAGAGCTATAATCTTAGCCGAACGTAATAAAAAAATATATGACTCAAAATAAGAAAAAAGTAACTGGAGCATTTTTAGGAACAATAGTTGAATACTATGATTACAGCCTTTATGGATTTTCAGCTGGCATTATTGCTGAAAAATTCTTTCCAGGGGTTGACAAAGTTTCAAGCCTTATGTACGTCTTTGCTATTTATTCCCTGTCATATTTGGCAAAACCATTAGGCTCTATATTTTTTAGTCGAATTGGAGACAAATATGGTCGCCGATTTTCTCTAAGAATTACCATGATAGGTATTGCCATACCGACATTAATAATAGGTATCCTTCCTGAATATAACTCAATCGGCGTCATTACCACCCAGATATTAGTATTATGTAGATTCTTTCAAGGGTTTTTTGTAGCAGGTGAATATGACGGCGCTGCTATATATGTTATCGAACATATCGGAGGAAAACACCACTATACCGCCTCAGCCCTCACCCGCTCGGCAGGTGTTGCTGGACTTCTTCTTGGCATTGCCACAACTAACTTATTTAATTCATCAGTATTTCCCGAATGGGCATGGAGGATACCATTTTTATTGTCGCTTCCTCTTGCACTTATTACTTTGCACTACAGGAAATTTTTAGAAGAAACTCCAGTATTTATTGAATCACAAACTCAAAAAATAGAGTTTTTTAGCTTACTCAAATTTATTAAGAAACAATGGTTTGTTTTGTGTTGGGTTATCGTTTTATCTGGCGGGTTTGGTGTAACTTACCAAGTAACCGTTATTTTCATGAAACAATACTTGCCACTTGTCATTCCAAATAGTAGCAACATAATTAGCGCCTTTTCAGTTATGATAGTAATTGGATTTGGCATAGCTATGCCTATCTCTGGGCTTTTAGCTGATCGTTTTGGTAGAAATATCGTTGTCAAATGCAGTTTGATATCTACTATAATTGCCTGCATATTGTTAATGATAGCAATACGTTCCCAGCTTTTGAATTTAGCTCTAATTTCTTGCATGTTGATAGCAGTATCAGTCGCTCCGTTTAATGCTTTAGCACACGGTGTGATTATAAAAGCTTTTAGAGCCAATGAACGATATCGAGGAGTGAGCCTTGGACACACAACCGGATCTCTACTGATGTCTGGAACAGCAAACTATATTTGCTTGTACTTCATGAAAAATTTTGACTTTAATTTATTCCCAGTCTTTTATATAATTTTCTTCACCGTAATCTCATATTTTGCAATGCGGATCTTCAGTAAACATCAGTAATAAAACACAAGATACATGATCGATTTGCGAAGAAATAAATAACCTTGGCTTGATAAAGTCCCTCCGTCAAAACTCTCCCCGCCTGAATTAACAAGGGGTTTCATGTCATAAACAGCTTACAAAATCCATAAGAAAATGGTATAATTACCGCATAAAGCTTACGGATTTTAAAATTATGCCTATAGAAAATATTACTTTTCTCCAAAAACAAGAAAGGTTATTTGAAGAGAAATTATCTACAAAACTAAATCCTAAAAACAAGTTATATAAACTAAGGGATTTAGTAAATTGGTCTGAACTTGAAGCCAGAGCATTGCCTAACATTGAAATCAAGCAATTTGGTAGAAATAAGAAAGATCATAGAGTAATGCTAGCACTATCAATGCTTCAAGCTATGTACAACGGTTCTGATTCGTTTACTGAGCAAGAGCTAAAGGAAAATATTTATTGGCAATATTTTTGTGGTTATGAATATTTGCAGCAAGATCTTAATGTGTCTGAAG
>NZ_JARJFB010000015.1:0-18617 GCF_034554655.1 Candidatus Megaera venefica | reverse complement strand
CTTCAGACACATCAAGATCTTGCTGCAAATATTCATAACCACAAAAATATTGCCAATAAATATTTTCCTTTAGCTCTTCCTCCGTAAACGAATCAGAACCGTTGTACATAGCTTGAAGCATTGATAGTGCTAGCATTACTCTATGATCTTTCTTATTTCTACCAAATTGCTTGATTTCAATGTTAGGCAATGCTCTGGCTTCAAGTTCAGACCAATTTACTAAATCCCTTAGTTTATATAACTTGTTTTTAGGATTTAGTTTTGTAGATAATTTCTCTTCAAATAACCTTTCTTGTTTTTGGAGAAAAGTAATATTTTCTATAGGCATAATTTTAAAATCCGTAAGCTTTATGCGGTAATTATACCATTTTCTTATGGATTTTGTAAGCTGTTTATGACATGAAACCCCTTGTTAATTCAGGCGGGGAGAGTTTTGACGGAGGGACAAGTTAGGCCTAGTCTCTCAAACAGCGAAAGGAGATAAGGGGCTGGGCCCGATATCTCCTTTATTATTCCTAAGTGCCAAAAATTATATATTAGTTAAAATACTTACGCTCTTTTATATCTGCCTCAGGAGCAGATTCAACATTTTTACTCTTCCATTTTTTTGCGCCATCTCTTTTTTCACTTTTGTCATCTTTGGACTCGGTTCTTGGTGCGCGTACTTCCTTATCTGACCTTGGTTCTTTTTGCGCTGGCACTTCTGAATCTACGTTCTTGATTGTGAGCTTAGCTTTACCACGGTCAAAACCAATGAGCTTAACCCTTACTTTTTGACCTTCAGTTAGAGCTCCTGCAACTGATTCTATTCTTTCTTGCGCTATTTCACTAATGTGAACAAATCCATCACGACTGCCCAAATAGTTAACAAAAGCACCAGCTTCAAGAATTTTTACAACTGTACCTTCAAAAATATCACCAATCTCAGGATCTATTGCTATTTCTTTAACTCTGTGTACGGCAGCTTCTAGCTTTTCTCTACCAACTGCAGAAACTGAAACTAGTCCATCATCAGTTATATCAATCTTAGCCCCAGTAGTATCACAAATTTCTCTGATGACCTTACCACCTTGACCAATAATTTCACGGATTTTATCTTTAGGAACCATGAAAGATTCAATCACTGGAGCATTACTACTGATTGAAGAATTTGAAGTAATAGCATTTGCCATCTTGTTCAAAATATGAACACGACCATGCTTAGCTTGATCTAAGGCTTTTTCCATGATTTCGAAAGTAATACCAGCTACTTTGATATCCATCTGAAGCGCTGTTACCCCATCACTACTACCAGCAACTTTGAAATCCATATCACCAAGATGGTCTTCATCTGCAATAATATCGGAAAGAACTATAAACTGATCACCTTCTTTGATCAACCCCATAGCAATCCCAGAGATAGGAGCTTTCATTGGTACTCCAGCATCCATCATCGCCATGGAGCCTCCACAAACTGTTGCCATTGATGAAGAACCATTTGATTCAGAAATTTCAGATACTACTCTTACCGTGTATGGGAAGTCTGCTTTTGTCGGCAACGCTCTTTTTAGAGCACGCCACGCAAGTTTACCATGACCAATTTCACGTCTGCTTGGTCCCCGAAGAGGCGAAGCTTCGCCAACAGAGTACGGAGGA
This sequence comes from Candidatus Megaera venefica, assembly GCF_034554655.1. NCBI lineage: Bacteria > Pseudomonadati > Pseudomonadota > Alphaproteobacteria > Rickettsiales > Rickettsiaceae > Candidatus Megaera > Candidatus Megaera venefica. The sequence continues at coordinate 16,982 of NZ_JARJFB010000015.1, read as the reverse complement.
AATAAATAGTTCAATAAGAAACCTTCTTTGTATTCTCCTTCAATACAATCGATAATTTGCTCATCTTGACCAGTACCAAGTGTTGTTGTAACAATAGCTTGAGTTTCTCCTCTAGTAAAAAGTGCTGATCCATGAGTACCAGGAAATAGAGATATTTCACATTCAATTTGTCTAATCTCATCAGCTAGTCTGCCATCAATTCTCACCTTTTTCTCTAAGGTATTGGCTCTTAAAACCTCAGCTTTAACTTCAGATAAAGCGAAATCAACCTGCATCTCGGTATATTGCTGATCCGCAGTAAATCTCTCAATCATATTGCTTGAAATTTCCTCAATAGCTGCATAACGCTCTTGTTTTGTTTTAATCGCGAATGCTTTAGTAATATCATCTTTAGTTAATTTACGGAGTTCATCTTTAAGTACTATAGGAAAAAGTTCAGTAGTTTTCCATGCTGGCTTGCCAGCAGCAGCCTTCAATTCTTCTATAAGCTTAATAACAGGCTGGAAAGCATCATGACCAAATTTTACTGCATCAAGCATTTGTTGTTCAGTCAAAAAATCAGCCTCAGACTCAACCATCATTACTGAATCTTTTGTACCAGCTACAATTAAATCAAGCTTGCTATCTTTTATTTCTTCAAATGTTGGGTTTAATACAAATTTACCGTCTATCATTCCAACTCTGCTTGCAGCAACTATATCAAGGTATGGCACGCCTGATATTGCCAAAGCAGCGGAGGCACCAATCAATGCTAGAATGTCAGGATTGTGGCTTGGATCAAAAGAGTGAACAGTACACAAAATTTGTGTTTCATTGAAAAAGCCCGCATGAAATAATGGTCTAATAGGTCTATCTATAAGCCTCGAAACCAGCACTTCTTTTTCTGATCCTCTACCTTCCCGTTTAAAAAAGCCACCTGGAATTTTACCAGCAGCATGAGATTTTTCTTGATAGTTAACAGTCAGAGGAAAGAAATTCATTCCAGGATTTGCAGTTTTTGCTGATACAGCGGTGCATTGTATTACCGTATTTCCCATTTTAACCATGACAGCACCGTCAGCCTGACGAGCAATTTTCCCAGTTGAAAGCTCTAGAGTTACACCATTCCAAATAGTGTGTTTTTTTATTTCATTAAACATTAAATATATTCCTAAAATTTTTATTGTAATTATTTATTACATTCATTCAAATTCGATACAAAAACCGGCTTTCAAAAACAACCTATTTTTCTCACGCAGTATACTAACATGAAATTGCAAAAAAGAAATAATAAAAGTTATTTTTGATAGGGGTTAGCAAATAACATTGCTTCTAGTGGTTTATCGTTTCTTAATTCAATATTTGTCTTGAATTGTCTACAATCAGCTTTAAGCCTGCACTTTTCAAAGTCAGCCCAATTGCAATTAGCTCATACAAGGACTATTGGCTGGTAGCATTCTATCTAACAGTATAGGCGCCGGGTCAAAACCCAGCACCTATAAATTCGGCTAAACTAAAACAGATTACAAAAATCAGCAATTTGTTGATTTTTTGACAGTGTTTTGGACCAATTGCGTCAAATTATAAGAGAATTATTTTCTTAAATTTAATCTACTGATTAACTGTACATACCTATCGAGACTACGCTTCTTTAAGTAAGTAAGTAGACTACGTCTACGACCAACTAATATCAGCAACCCTCTTCTTGAGGAAAAATCTTTGTGATTTTCTTTTAAATGAGCAGTTAAGTTATTTATTCTTTCAGTCAGGACAGCGCACTGCACCTCTACTGAACCAGTATCATTTCCAGTTGTAGCATATTCCTTTATGAGCTCAGTTTTGCGCTCTTGCATTATCGACATCTGTATTCTCCATAATTATAAATTAAACACTCTCGAAGATTTAAAGTTATTTGAGTTCAAGCTTCCAATGGCAACTATATTACCATTATTTCTTACCCAAACTAATTCAAAATTTTGGTCAGTATCAAACTGACAAGCTTGACCAAAACGAATTTTTTGAGTTTGAGAGTTGCTTGCATCAAGTACCGGGATGTCGTCTAGTACAGCCTCAATCTTCAAACATTTTTCCTGCAGGAGTAATTTAGCCTCCTCAAGAACCATTTGCGAACAGCTAGAGATGTCAATTGCAGTTTTTGCATCAAACATTCCAACTCTTGTGCGCCGCAATTCTACCACAAATCCCAAACTTTGCAAGGATAAAGAAATATCTTCTGCGAGTGTACGAATGTAAGTTCCTTTGGAACATTCACAAACATAACTGGCCGTAGCCTCTTCTTGCGAGTAACTCGTGCATTTTAGACCATATATTTCTATAGTGCGCTTTGCTAGCTCCACTTCTTTGCCTGCGCGAGCAAGTTTATAAGCTCTTTCCCCATTAATTTTTAATGCTGAATAAGCTGGAGGAACCTGTTCTATAGACCCAATAAATTCCGAACACACAAGGCGGCATTCATCTCTATTCGGTATATATTCTGATGTCTCAATTACCTTACCCGAACTATCAGCAGTATCTGTTTTTGCTCCAAATTTAATAGTAAATTCATACTGTTTCTTAGCATCTATCAAGATGCTAACTAATTTGGTTGCCTCGCCTATGGCGATCGGTAACACCCCTTCAGCCTCAACATCAAGAGTGCCAGTATGACCAATTTTTGACCCTTTAAAAATTCTCTTTACCAAGGCTACTGCTTTTGCTGAGCTAATATTTCGTGGTTTGTATATATTTAACCAACAATTCATTAGGACGAGCTTATTTTTGCGCTATAAAACTCTTCGCCAATAGCAATCTCTTGACGATCATTTTGTTTACGCCAATTATTGGTATCTCTAAGCGAATAAATGCAGCCACAATATTCTTGCTTGTAGAACTTCTCTTCTTTTGCTAGTTCATACATTCTTGCCCCACCACCATCTTTTCGCCAATTATATGTCCAGTAAGTAACGCCAGCATAATGAGATGCCGCGCGTTGACCACTATCATTAATTTGCTCCATGTTTTTCCATCTGGATATACCAAGAGAACTAGTAATTACTTTAAAATCATGTTCATAAGCATAAAGCGCAGTTCTCTCAAAGCGCATATCAAAACACATAGTACAACGAATCCCTCTTTCTGGTTCTTTTTCCATTCCTTTGGCCCTAGCAAACCAGTTTTGCACATCATAATCTGCATCTATAAAAGCAAGCCCTAACTTCTCTGCAAAACGAATATTCTCTTTCTTGCGAATTTCATATTCTTTTTTAGGATGAATATTTGGATTATAGAAAAATATGGTCAGATCAATTCCAGAATCAGCCATTTTTTCAATTAAAGGTCCAGAACACGGAGCACAACAAGAGTGCATCAGCACTTTTGTTTGACCATTTGGAACTTCAAACAAACCTTCTTCTAAAGCTAATTTTGAAAGAGATTTACTCATGTATTATATCTTCAGACAAATTGTTTCTGTACGTTTCTTTATAAAAATACAATGTGCATAAACAGAACAATGCTAAACCAGTTAAATAGTATGCCAAAGAAATCTGTTGCCCAGTAAATTTGTGCAGAGCTGCTCCAACCATTGGAGCAGTCCCACCAAAAATAGCTGCACTTAAATTATAAGAAATTGCAACGCCTGTAAATCGAACTCTAGTTGGAAATAACTCTACCAAAAGCGTTGGTACAGGTCCCATATAAACCCCGACTATACCAGCAAAGATAATTTGCGACAATATTGCTACTCCATAATTCATTGAATGAAGAGCTAAAAATATAGGGTATATTGATATTACAAGCGCAACGCTTGCCCAAACTATCACTGGCTTTCTACCAATCCTATCAGATAGATACGCAGAAAGAGGAAACATTATACTCATACTTATTAAAATTAGGCCACACGTGATGGTGCTTTGATTTTTCTCATACCCTAGTGTTTCCATATAATTTTTAATGAACACTGTGGTTGTATAGAATGGCGCAGTAACATTGATGTAAACTGCCATTGCAATTAGCACTTCTCTCCAATATTTGCAGAGTGTCTCTCTAAGAGGAGTTCGAGAAAGTGCGCCTTGAGCTTTGGCAGCTTTGTATAAAGGACTTTCTGCAAGATGAGACCTAATGTAAAGACCTACAAGCCCTATAAATAAACCAACAATAAAGGGGATTCTCCACCCCCAAGATAGTAAATTTTCTTCCGACAGAAAGTATGTAAAGCCCTGTGCAACTATAAGACCAAGAAGCATCCCTAAACACATACTGACAAAAGCAGCGCTGCCAGCTAGTCCTCTCTTATCAGCTGGTGAATGCTCAACTATATAAGCAATACAACCACTAAATTCTCCTCCAAGAGAAAACCCTTGAAGCAATCTAATTATTACCAGAATTATAGGCGCCGTTATTCCTATAGACTCATAGGATGGCAATAATCCTATACCAGCAGTAGGAATTGCCATGAGCATAATCCCTAACACCAAGGCTATCCTTCTTCCAAACCTATCACCAATTTGACCAAAAATGATGCCTCCTAGAGGTCTAACTACAAATCCAGCAGCAAATACTGCAAAAGTAAGTATCTCGACAAACTCAGTTTGAGGGAAAAACTTTACTCCAATAATGTAGGCAAACTGCGCATACAAAGCATAATCATACCATTCAAGAGCATTCCCGATCATCCCAGAAATCACAACCTTTCTCATTACTAGCCCCAGTTTATTTTTTTAACCATACAACACAGAGAGTCATAATATTAGTATCTATACATGTTTCAAGGAGTAATTTTATTGTAAGTAATTTTTAATTTAATATGCAGCTAAAATACCTAAAGAAGAATTGTGCTAATGCCAATGGCACAAAGAATAGATCCCGATACAAAATGGACTATTTTTTGAGCACGAGGTGTATTAACCAAGTGGTGAATTTTACTTGCTGCCATCGTATAGAAGGAGGAACCAGTTAAGCCAAGCAGAACAGAACTTACTCCCATAAGTAACGTTTGGCTAAGAATATTTCCATTTGGGTTTAAAAATTGCGGTAAAAACGCTAATAAAAAAATAAGAGTTTTAGGATTAAATGCAGTGATAAGCATAACATGGACAAAAACCTTTTTATCAGGCAGTTTTATATTATTTTTTTCATCAGGAACAATTTTTTTTTGTGATAAAATATTACTTACTCCTAATAGGATCATATATACTCCGCCCACAATTTTGAGTAGTACAAAAGAACTGGGAAAAATGTTTAATAATGACCCAAGAATATATAGAGAGAAATTTACGGCTATAATATCGCCCAGCAAAACAGCTGGTATAGTATATTTACCCACTTGCCTTCCGTAAGTTAATGCATAATGTACTACTAGCAACATAGTTGGGCCAGGAGTATATACTAGTAACGCATTTGCGGCAAGAAACGCTATATAAGCTTCAGTGGTCATGATATTCGGCATATATAAATACTAAACTTAGCTTACCCTATAACACTAGTTCTGGATAAGAGATATGTATAATATTAGGCAATTTTTTAGCTAAATATATTATTTTGATAAAATAGTGCGTGTTTCTTTATCCAAAACTAACGTTATAGCGCTAGAATAACCAAGTATAACCTATAAAGCCTAATTATCTCAGTTTGATATAAGAAGTGAATATTTTAAGTAAAAATTAGAACGAAAGATAAATACAAAATGGCGCACCCGAAGGGAGTCGAACCCCTAACCTTTTGATTCGTAGTCAAATACTCTATCCAATTGAGCTACGGGTGCAGATAAAAATCTTTAATAAACGAACGAAAAACTAGAATGATTAAGTAATCACTACTCATTTACCTAGTATTTTTGAACCTGTATAACCGAAATAACCCAGATGGTCAAGTTAAATGACCCTATGAAGTTTTGACTGCCAAATTATTAAGTTCGTATTTAATTTAATCACTCTCATAACCGTCTTCCCCAACCAGTTCAGCTTCCTTCCCCTCTGGTTTATCTGGGTTATGAAGAAAATATTTATAGATATCTGGATATTTATCACGCGCTAAATCCAAAGGAGTTTTATTCGCTTTGTTTTTTACAACTTTTGCTCCGAATTGCTTTAACAACTTTACCATTTCTAATTGTCCATAATTAGCTGCAAAATGGAGAGCATTATTACCCCTAACAGAGTCACATAAATTAACATCAGCCTTGCCAGTTGTTAACAACACTTTCATCATCTCACAAAACCCATACTTGGCAGCCGTCACCAAACTAAGTATCTCTACTTTTTCTACTGTTAAGGTACCATTTTTCATCATTTTGCTAATAAAAGGGGTTGTATACCCTACCATTGCCTCTGATTCTTTTTTAAGCTGCTCTGCTGACATGGATGGTGCTTTTGACATACATTTACTCGGCTGATTTGTTAAAACCGGTAGTTTCTGATAAAATTAATAACAGTTTATATTAGCTTTTTTAAATCAGATCCTCAAACAAAATATACAAGTAATTACTAAATCTATAAAGTAGAAATAAGCCTTATTAACCTCAACTATGGATAAGATAAATATTAGATTTAGTTATGTCCGGCAAGAAACACCGTCATACCGGACTTGATCCGGTATCTTCTTATCTACCGTCATGCTGAACTCAGTGGGTTTCGCGTCTCTTCAGCGCAGTTCTTCTCCTATCACATGAGATCCTGAAGTAAATTCAGGATGACGGTGCGTACAGTGAGTTTAAGTATAAAACCATACGACCATATAATTCTTATCCATAGTTCAGGTTTATTATTACTGTTACCCAAGGACAAAAAGAGATCTCAAATTTGAATTTTATTCTACGTTCACTTAATTTTTTTATTTTTTCGCTTTTTCCATATATAATAAATAACTAAAACACTTACTACTATTATAAAAATAAGATTGAGTTGTTTTAGGTATTTTTTAATTAAATGCTCATTTTCACCAATAATGTACCCTAATGTTATTAAAATAGCGCACCAAATAGCACCGCCAAGTGCTGTATACAGCGCAAAAAGTTTTAAATTCATTTTTGCCAGACCCGCGGGGAATGAGATAAAATGTTTTACCCCGGGCAAAAATCGTCCAGTAAAAACCGATATTGCTCCATGTTCAGCAAAAAACTGTTCTATTTTTTTTAATTTTGATGGATTCAGGAAAAAATATTTTCCCTTATCTACAAATAACAAACGACCAAAAAAATAAGCGATATAATAATTAGCAAGCGCTCCCCCAACGGTACCTGCAATACTAACCAGCAATACTACTAGCCCACTCATTTGACCCTTTTGAACAAGATACCCAGCTGGTATTAAGGTGATTTCTGAAGGAATAGGGATAAAAGTACTTTCAATAAATGTCATAATAAATATGCCAAAATATCCTAGACTTTCAACAAACCAAACAACTTGAAGAAAAAACTCATACATCGGTTAAAACCTACTACTAAAACTAAATGTCATTATAATTAATGAGTTTCAAAATGCTAGTATAAAGAAAATTTTTTATAGTTAATTAGGGTATTAGTCCTATTAAAACACGCAACCTCAGAACCCAAAGATTGGAATTCGTTAAATATTTACGTATAATAGTTGACAATAGTTAAATTATTGATATAATCATTAATTATAAGTTAACTAATTAGAGAAGCAAATAAATGAAAAAATCATTCAAAGAAGTTGGCGCTCAAAGAGAACTAATCGAATATCATTTTAGAGTAGGTAATAAACATTTTGAACAAGAAAACTATGAATTAGCAATTAAACATTTCTCCTCCCTTCATGAACTTGTACCAACAGAGATTCTCTGTACTGAAAAACTAGCGGAAAGTCATTTTCTTCAGGCACAATCAATTGAGCCAGATGGCATCACAGACCTTGAACTAGCAATTGTACATTTTGAAAAAGCTTATGAATTTATGCCAACAAACTATATTTATACTTATAGTTTAGCCACAGCTCTTTTTGAATTAGGCCGAACATTATTAGCTGAGGGTGATAGTTTCGGAGAAGAAGCTGGGCAAGCACTTGTACATTTTAAAAAAGTTCATGCACTCGTACCATTTGCTGATCAACCAGAAGGTATATACAATAAAAGTTTAGCTGAAGCTCATAGTCTTTGTGGCATAGCCCTACTCGAATTAGGGGCTGGAGACTTAAGTAGCCAATCTTTGTGGTCAGAAATGTTCGTACACTTAAAAACTGCTTATACACTTTTTCCAACAAACGCAACTTATGCTCGCACTTTAGCTGAAGGTCAGTATGATTTTGCACAAGAAATACATGATAGTGGCACTAATTTAATGAGCTATTCCTTAGACGAGCTAGGCGCATTAAAAATAAAGAAAGCCTTGCTACCATATTATCCAAAAGATGACGAAGAAAACGAGGGATTAACTTCATTCTTATTTGAGACAATAGGCAACATATTATCAGGAGGCTATACGCGTTGTATAATGGAAGTAAACGAACTAGCAATTTTTCCTCCAGGCCTTATGCCCTTAATAGAAGCATATGCAGACTTCGAAACTCCACTAGAACTTGCAGGGGCTGCCACAGAACCAGCTGCTTAGGCCGATATACTAATAATTAAGTCGACAACCTAACGCCCGATAAGTGAAATAACATATAATAGCTCTATTTATACTATATGTTATTTCACACCTATTCCTTTATTAGCCACCACCCAATTACTATTTAAATAATCATTCGAATGCCTAGCCAAATATTCTTGGTATGTTCCCTTAAAATCAACCACTCCCTTGACAGTAAGAGCTATAACTCTGGTCGCAATATCAGTAGCAAAATCTCTATCATGCGTCACTAAGATTAAGGTTCCTTCGTAATCTACCAAAGCTTGTTTTAAGGTTTCTTTTGATTCAATGTCTAAGTGGTTAGTTGGTTCATCAAGTACTAGAACATTACCCTCTTCAAGAATAATTTTTGCAAGCAAAAGTCTGGCCCCCTCGCCACCACTTAAATGCAAAATATTCTTATTAACTTCATCTTGGCGGAACAACACTTGCCCAAGTATACTACGAATAGTACCGGTTAGTTCATTTTCTGCCTGACGAGACAACCAGTTAACAACACTTACACTTTCGTTTAATAATTCATGATGATCTTGAGCAAAATATGAAATTTGAGATTCATATCCCCATTCATAATCTCCCATATCAGCCTTAATTTTACCGAGTAAAATTTTTAGTAAAGTAGATTTACCAATCCCATTAGCACCGATTACTACTACCTTTTCACCACGATCAATACTGAAGTTTACTTTATTTAGTATTAATTGTTCGCCGTAAGATTTGGCGATTGCCCCAACTTTCAAGACATGTTTTCCAGAGGGGCGTTTTTGTTTAAAATTAAAATGTGGAGAAACCCTGGAGCTTTTTTGAATATCCGGAAGTTCAATTCTATCCATTTGTTTTTCACGCGAGGATGCTTGCTTTGACCTAGTACCTGCACGAAATTTATTAACAAATTCTTGCATCTTGGCGAGCTTTTTCTCTAGATAATTAACCTCATGCATTTTATGCTCGATAATTTGCTGTTTTTGTGAGACGAATTTATCATAATTACCTGTATATTGGCTAATTTCACCATAATCTATATCTAAAATATGAGTAGAGACATTATTTAAAAACATGACATCATGTGAAATAAATAATAAAGCACCTTTAAATTTTTCTTTCAGATAATTCTCCAGCCAGTAGATGGAAATAATATCAAGGTGATTGGTCGGCTCATCAAGTAACAAAACATCTGGATTATTAAACAAGCTTTGAGCCAGCAATACTCGTAATTTATAACCACCAGATAATACAGACAAAGGCTGATAGTGGAATTCTTCCTTGATACCAAGCCCCACAAGTAACTCAGCGGCAAAAATATCAGCAATATAACCATCATTATCAATAATAATTTGTTCAATATCACCCAACCTATAGCCACTTTCATCATCAAGCTCTTCGAGTTCAAGCAACTTGTTTTTTTCCTGCATAGCTTGCCATAGGGCCTTGTTACCAGCAATTACCGCATCAATAATAGGAGTGTTTTCATAAACAAATTGATCCTGTTTTAAACAGCCTATACGAGCATTTCGCACTGCTACTACTTCCCCATTGCTCGGCTCCTCCTCTTTCATTATTAGCTTAAGAAAAGTTGATTTACCAGCCCCATTAGAACCAACAAGGCCATACCTATTATTTGAATTCAAATTCAAATTAACATCAGTAAACAGAAGCCTTGCGCCATATTGCATGGACAAATTATTTATAGTAATCATAAGTTATACTTAGTTATTTATTAAATAGACGGCCTAAAATAGCACGCGATCTACGCTATACAAACCTTCGATATTTTGTGGATTTAGGAACTTTTGTAAAGAATGGCTCCTCGGGCCGGATTCGAACCAGCGACCAAACGGTTAACAGCCGTTTGCTCTACCACTGAGCTACCGAGGAATAAAAAATACCAAGACACTTATAACAAAACTTTTTTCTTGGGTCTAGAGTTTTTTTTAATAAAGTTAAAACTGGCGATGTGAAACATTTAGTAATAATAATTTCGTTGCTTATATATATGTGCTCTCGGTAGGATTGGTCAATTAAAGGTTTATTTAATACTAAAGCTTAATATGCAAACGACAATCCAAAATCCTATTAGCTGTTATGGTATAGGGGTTCATTCTGGGAAAAAAACCCAAGTTACTCTCAAACCAGCTAAACCTGGTACTGGTGTCGTTTTCGTGCGAACAGATGTAGCCACCCTTGATAATAAAATACAAGCGTCTTATTGCAATGTTTTTGATACAACACTTTCTACCTCTATCAAAAATAACGCGGGAATACAAGTTTCTACTATAGAACACTTGATGGCGGCGATCTGGGGCTGCTCAATCAGCAATATCATTATTGAAATTGATGGACCAGAAGTACCCATTATGGACGGAAGCAGCAAACCTTTTGTTTTTATGATCGAATGCGCTGGTAAAAAGCAACAGAATGCGGCTATGCGCTTCTTAAAATTGATCAAAGAAGTACGAGTGACTGATAATGGCTCAGAAATTATTGCACAGCCATCTACAGAAACCTATATAGATTTAACCATAGATTTTGCGAGTCCTGTAATTGGTAAACAGCAACATGTTTTTTCATCAAATGTAAGTTTTAAGGACGAAATAGCGGACTCAAGAACTTTTGGGTTTGTACACGAACTAGATTACCTTCAAAGCAAGGGACTAGCAAAAGGAGCCTCCCTTGATAATGCAATTGGGATTGACAAAGATATCATATTGAATCATGAGGGATTAAGACACAAAAATGAATTTGTTCGCCACAAACTCTTGGATTTACTTGGCGACTTATTTTCTGCTGGTGGCAGCTTTATTGGCGAATTAAACGGATACAAAACAAGCCATTCAATTAACAACCAGTTTTTACGCAAAGTCTTTAATGATCCAACTTCTTATAAATGGGTAGATTCTTCTGGTAATTGATATCCATTACAAAATTAACACCCTATTTAACAAATCTAATTCTATAGTTTTTTTTTGGTAAAGCTCCTCTCCATATTTAGTGATATGATCAATACATAAATTTGAATATATTAGGATTCCAATTATGTCTAAAAGTAACTTTGAAGTATTGAATGACAATAGAGAAAAAACTTTAGCTTTCGCTAAAGGAGTAGATGGTACACCACCAGTTAAAATCGATATTGAAGCAAGAAAAAAAGAAGCTCAACAACTTTTTATAGACGGAGATCTATCTGGAGCAATAAAAAAACTTGATCAAATTAAAGATAATAGACTAGGTATAGTTTGGCATGAAAGCCAAGATTTAGGTAATGGCACATCTTCACTTGTGAGAGACGCTAGAAAAGTTACTACCGACGAGGCTTTATTAAAGATAGACGCTCCTGAAAAATATGCAATGCAACTCTTGAATCAAACAAGAGGGGCCTCGGATTTAATTGATAAGTCCGATCTTTCTCCACAAGCAAAGGAATTAGCCAAGAAAAAATTAATGCATATAGCTACAGACGCTATGGCAAATATAGATAATCTTGGTAGTAAAACCGTAAAGAATTATAACACTCAAATGCTTCATGTTCTTGAAAGCAGCGGTATAGCAGAACCAGAAAAGAAATTAAAATTTGCCAGTGAAATTGCCAATTTTAAAGATGATCATCAACATATCGTAACATTGACTACTGCTTCGGATAGAAACTCAAAACCTCACACGGTCTATGAAGCTGAAATAATGCTTAATGGTTTAACCGATAAACAGATAAATCAATATCAAGATATTGCTCGGTCTACTCCAGGAAAACCTTGCGGCGTTGAGTGGTTTGATAAAATGGATAAATATAAGCAAGATCTACTAAGGCCAGTTGCTTTAGATATATCCCTTGGGAACAAAGTTATCCCTACTCAATTACTAAGCGATGTTGTTGGCGTGCGTAATGCATACCAAAAAGTTACGGCGATTTCTAGCGCAACCTCACCAGAGCCTAAGGTTTTATCCCAAACCCTACACTCTGGGACTCCAACAACAAAAGTCAAAACCGTTGGCAAGGAAGCAAGACAAGAAATTACCAATGAAAATTTAAAACAATTAAAAAGCTTTCTCCCTCCAGAAGAAAGAATGAATCTAAATATTTTGACTAGTAAAACACCTTTTAATGCTCGTGGAGAGAACTTTGTTTCTGACCAGCTCAAGAAGGGTAAGAAAGAGGTAGAGGGAGTTAGCGTATCAGCTTCTCCTATTAACAGATGGAGATTAATTGGTGGCGGAGGAAGAGATACAAAACAGTTCGAGCAAAACCTAGCTAACGTTGGCAAAGGACTAGAAAAAGAAGTAGGACTGAAGCATGTTAGTAAATACTTGCAAAAAGGTGGATCAAGATTTGGTAATTTTGTAGAAGCAATAAGCTTTGGCGCTTATGAAACTACTCAAACAAAAGCGCAAAAAGAACTAAAAGTTCTTAATACCCTAAAACCAGACCTTGTATTATCTCTGGTTGTAGCGACTAGTGCACGCAGTTTAGTAGATTCGTCAACTCTACTGGCAAATTCTGAGAACGTAAATTTAGAACTTACTGCAAAAATGGCCATAGTCAAAAACTCAGTAAAATCCCCCGATGGAGCACTTCATGCTGTAGTGGGGAAAAAGATAGCTAAGGAATATCCAAATGATGTTAATTTTTGTAAAAGCGGCAAGGACAGAACTGGGTATGCTCAAGCCAATGAGACTAGAGAAGTAGTAAGTGCTTACCTTGACGTCGATCCAAAATCTCAACTAGGTAAAAAGAATTTTCTCGGCCAGCTTGCAGGTGGACATACACAAGAAATGGCTGGTGTGCAAGGCGGCACAATAGGTTGCCATTCTATTAAAACAAACCCAGAGTTTGGCCTTAATAAATCAGATAAGTTTGCAAGTGGAATTATAGATCAACAATCTTCTCACTTTAACAGCTCCATCAAAACAGTCAAAAAACCTGAAAAGGTAATCCAAGCCTTTGAGCAAGCGTTTGAACAATCTCAAGCTAAAGGCGTTAGTAAAAGCAGCAAGGACAAGGATGTAATAACAAGACCAAGATCACTTTCAGTACCGCCTTTTGTCAAACAGGAGGTAGCCAAGATATCAGGAGTAATGCACGATTCATCCACAAGACCAAGATCAGCATCTGCACCACCGCCGGTCAAAAAAAGCCCTCCTAGTCAAAGTATGTAAATTATCTTAAATTTATATACTCAAAATTGAAGGCTAAGAAGCGATATTAGAATAATCGATAAGTAAAGGAATTTGTCTTAACTCTATTTCGTTTCAAATAGTAGGTTTGAAGGTGATTCAAATAAATGTAACTCTCTCTATTAGCCGCATTAAGAATACAATTGGTATAACTCCGAGTTTGATCTTGCAATAATTGGCTATAGTTGCTATTATCGGTGGACATATTTAACAATCTAAATTTTTATGGCTAAAGAAGAGTTAATTGAGTTTGACGGAGAAGTTTTAGAATTGCTCCCAAATGCACATTTTCGGGTAAAACTTGAAAATGGGCATCAGTTTATTGCTCATACTTCTGGCAGAATGCGTAAAAATCGTATTCGTATCCTTGCTGGTGATAAAGTTCGTGTTGAAATGACCCCTTACGACTTGACTAATGGCAGAGTCATTCTTAGATACTAGACTTTTTGTATGAATAATTTACCAATTATTTTGGCCTCAGCTTCGCCAGCTAGACTTCAATTGCTTCGCCAAATTGGAATAACACCTGATTTTGTTATTCCTTCTGACATTGATGAAGCAGAACAAGCTGGTGAACTTCCAAGACAACTTGCCAACAGATTAAGCTTTGAAAAAGCAGCTTTTATAGCAGCCACGGTTGATCATGGTATCATTATTGGAGCAGATACAATACCTACAGTTGGCAGACGTATTATGAGAAAAGCGATGACTGCAGAAGATGTACGCCTGAGCTTACAACTTTTATCACAAAGACGACATAGCGTTTATACTGGAGTTTGTGTGATCAAAAAAACTTCTACTGAAACAGTAAAATTAATAAAAGTGGTAAAATCAATAGTCAAATTTAGGCATCTATCTACTTCAGAAATTGAGTATTTCTGTTCTACTAATCAAGGCATTGACAAAGCAGGTGGCTACACTCTTACTGGTTATGCTGAATCATTCGTTTCTTATCTTTCCGGTTCATTCTCAAACATTATTGGCCTTCCTCTTTGTGAAACAGTTACTATGTTAAAATCAGTTGGCGTAAAAACACAAAATTTATTATAGCTCTGTTTTCTTACATTCTTAAATTTGTATTATGTAATTGATTTTGCTTAAAAAACTTGCTATACAGAAACAAGTTTTCCGTAAGCGGCCGTGGCGAAATGGTAGACGCGCAGCGTTGAGGTCGCTGTTCTGATAAGGAGTGGAAGTTCAAATCTTCTCGGCCGCACCACGTTATTGTTATAGTCGCTTAACTTGGATTAAGGGCTAAACGAGGAATATAGTTCTATATACACTAGGATGGCGACAAGAAGAATAACTTACCTATTCAAAAATGACTACAATCTCAGGTAGCCATTTACGACCTCACTAACGTGAACTTTGATATAAGAAGGAGAGATTATGCAAGATGAGCTCAACACTATATCACCTGATCATCAGGACAAACTCGTACAGCAGTTTGAGTATATTAATGATTTAATCGCCAATGATAATATAGAAAAAGCCGTTGAACTGCTTCTTGAATTGCATTACGCTGATTTAGCCGATTTTTTAGATAACGTTAATCGTAAATACTATCACATTATTTTCCCGGCCCTTGCAAGTATGCTGAACTCAGAAGTGCTTGTTTGGTTAAGTGATGGTAACAAACAGCCAGCAATTGAAGCTCTTGGCCTAGATGTAAGCGCTAGATTAATTGATGAACTTGATATTGAAGATTCTATTGAGGTAATAGAAGCCCTTAATTCAGAGTTAAAAGAATTAATAATTGCCAAGCTTAAAACTGATAAACGTCAACAAATTATAGAGGGGTTTAAGTATCCTGAAAATACTGCTGGACGAGTCCTCGAAAAAGATTTTGTTTCACTTCGTCAACACTGGACTGCTGGTCAAGCAATTGATTTTATAAGAAGAAGTAATATTAGTGCTGACTTTCATGCAGCGATAGTGGTTGATAGCAGAGTAAAACCTGTTGGTACAATATTACTATGCAAATTATTAAAAAGTTCCCGAAATGTTCCTCTAGTTGAATTGATGAACTATGAATTTATGGCAGCTGATACTAATACCGAACTTGATGAATTAGCATTTATATTTAAACAATACGCACTAACAATAGTGCCAGTAACAACAAAACAAGGTAAACTTGTTGGGAGTATATCGATTGATAATATGCTTTATATCGTTGAAGAACAAGCCGAGAGCGAATTCTTACATTTTGGGGGGATTAACAATAGTGATATTTTCTACAATCTGTACACAACAACAAAGAGCAGGTTTCCATGGTTATTTGTAAATCTTGTTACCGCATGCCTTACTTCATTGGTCATTAATCAATTCAGTGATACTATTTCTAAATTAATTACCTTAGCTACAATTATGCCTATCGTTGCCTCAATGGGTGGAAACGCTGGGACACAAGTAATGACTGTAACAGTCAGAGCGCTAGCAAACAGAGAGATAACTAGCACTAGTACTAAAAGAGTAATCACAAAAGAAATTTATGTTTGTACTCTAAATGGCTTATTGCTTGCTGCTATTGGAATTGTTCTCACTTACGTATTATTTGCTGAAATAAAATTAAGCCTAGTTTTTGCTAGTGCAGTTGTCGTAAATTTTACCATTGCTGGATTTTTAGGCTCTTGTATTCCAATGATACTTAATCACTTTGACATTGATCCAGCCACTGCTTCTGGCGTTTTCTTAACTGCTTGTACTGATGCGATAGGTTTTTTTAGCTTTTTGGGATTAGCATATTTCTTCTTGGTATAATTTGTTATTAGTACATCGCTTGGTTTATTCTAAATAAAATTATCTCAACAGCCAATATACTAAAAACGGTTCTGTTGCAAATTTAAGAAAGGGATATTATTCTAGTTAGAAACTAACAATATAGCATTCCGTTAAGAAGCACAAAGATTTCCATTACTGACATTTTTTACCCGCAGTAATATTGCAATGTATAAGATGGTACTTAAGATATCCAATAAGCTATCGTAATTTAGAAGAAATGATGATAGAGAGAGGAGTTGAGGCTGATCACCCCACTTTATACAAATGAGTGCAAGCTTATTCTGTTGAATTAGCTAAGCGTATACGTTACTACTCTAAGCCTTATTCTACCTCATGGCAAGTTGATGAGACCTATATTAAAGTAAAAGGTAAATGGAAATATTTATATAGAGTGTTAGATAAATATGGCTCTACTATAGATTTCATGCTTTCTTCCCATAGAGACATTGCTGCTGCAAAGAAATTCTTTAAA
>NZ_JARJFB010000014.1:0-18796 GCF_034554655.1 Candidatus Megaera venefica | reverse complement strand
AAAAAATGAATGTGCGGTGATTTATTTTTGAAATTCTTGAAATTATATCAAAAATTTAGAGTTTTGACGGAGAGACTACATAATCGATATTATGGTAGACTTTATATTGCTGTGGAAGGCATGTAAATTTCTATAACACGTCCTACAGCCTTGATATGCTCTACGGGGCGATCTGCGAGGAAGGCTGTAGTACATACCTAGAGCTAGGAAGCCTCACGGCAATTTAGCCTGTAGGACATGCTTGTCCTAATGAATATCATATCTTTTACATGGTTGTCAACAATTATTTTTGACAAACTATGCAAATAAGTAAAAAAACCTTAAATAATCTTTCAAAACAAAACATATTACCACAAGTTCAATACTTATGGATTCACATAAATGAAGAAGAAAAAGACCTTGACGGCTTTTGTCTTTTTAAAAAAGATGATTGGGCGTATAGGCTGAAAAAATCACCCCGCACTATTACTAGGCATCTTCGTTCTCTTACAAATACACAACTTATTGAAAAACTATATCGCTCTACTGGATACAAACAAGGTGTTCATCTATTCATACGCCCCTTAGAACCAGAGACTAACGAGTGCATGACGTTCTTTGCAACGCTACATAAGTGCGAGCTTCTAGATCAGGTAGAGCCTGTTATTCAGCTACATTTTCAAGACGTATATAACCGTAGCGGGACAATTAGATTCAAGCAATGTACTGCTCTTTTAAAGGGAGTCTCAATAAAGAGGTGTGAATGGCTATTGCCAGGCAAGCATATATGTTTTTCGGCATCGCTAAAAGTTAGTGAGCAGTGCAAAGAAATCTTACACGTATCCAACCTGAGACCTAGCGGGGAATATTACCATGCATAGGAAAATAACCGAGCAGGAGCGTGAAGCTTACACAAAAATTATGACGGCAATAGATGCGGTAATAACACTGGCTGACCGAACTGCAAAAAGCTTACCTAGAGACTCAGAAGTTAGTAAGGATTTGGCGTATTGCTCTTTTGATATAAAGCATAACGTTTTGGGGTTGATGTACACCAAATTAACGAATTGGGAGGGAAGAGAATGACTGACTTATACAAGATAGCAAAGCGGGTACTGAGAGCGATTGAAGCTGGAGAAACTAACCAAGATATTTTTGTATGGGACGCAAGAGCTTTAGCGGAGTCTGCCGCAGAAAGAGAGGATCGATGCGAGAAACATTTAGGTAATTTGACGGATGCTGAACTAATGAAATTAGTCGATTTCATCAACGAGGAGAAATTAAAAAAAGAGAGGGAAGCATGAAAGCAGCTGTTTTAAAGTTCCGTAAACCAAGTCCGTCTCGTTTGTATTATGCTGATAAGAAGACGCAAAGGCGTAAGAGGATCTCAGATAATATCTATAGAGATTTGCAGTACGTTACAAGACATGAAGATCGTAATAGAAGTATTTCGCTAAAAGCAAGAAACTTAGCTGTAAACCTGATTAGGATGATCTTAAAAAACCCTAATAAGGAGGAGTTTGTAGATCATAAGTTTTTATCGGAAATCACTGAAGTTAGCTCTAGTAAGCAAAACGCAAATTTGTTAGGACAAATAGGTGATATTATAGATTCTACCTACCATAGCTGCGTGAATTTTCATGGCAAAAGAAAGACTTATGGTTATCTCGTAAAATTCACTAAAGACGGGTACGAAAGAGCTACCAATCCAGAGACTTTTTATGGTGAATCATCTCGAAAAAAATCTCCAGTCGAGTCGAAAAAAATTTCCACTTATATAAAGATAGAAGAGGATACTAAAGAAGTAGAAGATAGAGCTTACAGCTCTATATCTTCTACTAAAGAAGAAAATAAAATAAAAGAAGAAACTATCGAACCTAGCTCACTCGCTACTAGCTCTCTTGCGGAGCTAGCGAGCGATCTGGTTCTCCACCAAGCTGGAGAAGAGATCCGTACTGAGGCTAACGTTTTCCCTAACCAACTAACTACAGTTTCCGAAGCAACAGCTATGGGGTCAGCAGAGGAGCTAGAGCATTATGCTTCTCATCGACACCGAGACAGTGGTAGCGGACTTATGGCTATACACGAACTTTCGGTAATGACAAACCTGCTCATCACGTCTATTCCCGAAGAATGCCCAACAGAGGAAAACGTAATAGACAGCTACGCCACAACCGAAATAATCGAAGCGGAAATAATCCAAGCAGAGGAGATCACCATAATGCAAATACTGCTAAAACCTACTTCCAGTAAACTTTGGCAAGAGGTACGGGAGAAGATGATGAATAGCTATGAACAGGAAGTTGACCGATGGGATTTAAAATGGATTTTCAATGAGCTTGAGGTTGAAGAGAGGCTTGACCAAAAAACCTTAGTTTTTAAGGGGTCTGGTTATGTAATCGATAGCTTAAGAAATAAAAAGGGGAATCATTGGAAAATATTCACGACTAGTTTTTACGAAGTAATGCCAGATTACTCGTTCGAATTCGAGGAAATAAGAGCAAAAAACACAGAGGAAGATCATGATAGTGCTGCGTGAACGTCAGACTGAGTTTGTCCAAAAGAGCGTTAAGGCATTGCTTGAACATGGCAATACATTGGGTGTTGCCCCGACTGGAGCTGGTAAAACGATTATGCTATCAGCGGTTATTGCTGAACTTGAGAAACAAACGCCTAATTTTAAGGCTTGCGTATTAGCTCATCGCAAGGAATTGACTGAACAAAACATGGATAAATTCACTAGAGTTAATGGGCATCTTACGACTTCGATAGTTAATGCTGAAGAAAAAAACTGGAGCGGTCAGGTAGTATTTGCCATGGTACAGACTCTTTCAAACAAAAAGCCGTTAAAGAGCATTCCATACTTAGATTTGCTAGTGATAGACGAAACGCATCATGTAACGGCCGCAAGTTACAAGAAAATTATCAAACAGGTGCAAGAAATCAATCCTACCATTAGAATATTCGGTATTACCGCCACTCCGCAAAGAGGCGATAAATGTAGTTTAGGTCGTATATTTACTAACTGCGGAGATCAGATTTTCTTAAGCGAGCTTATCGATAGCGACCATTTGGTAAAGCCAGTTACTTACGTTGTTGATGTTGCTCAGGAAAAACTATTGGCTTTGAAAAAGAAAAGCACTGGCGATTACAGTGAGAGTGAGATGGCAGAAATTTTAGATCAAGCCGTTATTATCGATGAGGTGATTAATCACTGGAAACAGAAAGCTGGGGATAGAAAAACTGTAATATTTTGTTCTACCATAGCTCATGCAAAGCATGTTGCGATAGCTTTTATGGATCAAGGAATAAGAGCTAATGTTGTCACGTCGGAGCTTACAAAAGAAGAAAGAGAGTTTGCGTTGCATCAACTAGCATGTGGAGAAATTCAAGTGCTGGTTAATGTAGCAATACTAACTGAAGGTTGGGACTTTCCGCCAATATCATGCGTAGTGTTACTGCGTCAATCATCCTATAAATCAACAATGATCCAGATGATAGGTCGGGGATTGAGAACTATTGATCCAAGTATCTATCCAAACATTGTTAAGCACGATTGCGTAGTACTAGACTTCGGTATTTCCAGTATCTTGCATGGCTGTTTAGAACAGGACGTGGAACTAGAAAAAGAAGCTGCTAAAAGAGCTAAGAAAGAAGAAGCGACAAAAATATGTAAAGGTTGCGAAAGAGATATACCAGCACGTGCAATGAAATGCCCATTGTGCGGTTATGTACATGAAGCAAAAATCATAGAAGAAATAAAGAAAGTTGATGTAATACTTGTAGATTTACTAAAATCATCAGAAGTCCAATGGGTAAAACCAGCTACAAATACTTTTTACTGTAATGGGTTTAAATTCTGGTGTTCTTTAAGTGAGAAAGACGGTGAATGGATTCTTGCTGTCGGTGAGACTAACGAAGATGGTGCAGATACAATCTACCAAGGTACGAACTTTAAGAAAGCGTTCAACATGGCTAATTCTTTTATGAAGAGAAATGAGGGATTATTCAGGATTAAAAAGACTGTTGAAATGAGGAATGAGCCAGCTACCCAGAAGCAGCTAAAATATCTACCAAAACATTATCAGCATGTATCGAAAGGTGAAGCGTCAATGCTTTTATCATTTCAATTTAAGGCAAGGAAGGAGCTGCAAGCAATAGGGCTTGTGGCGTAATTAATTTAAACAAGGAGAATAAACTATGACTAAAAACTACTATGATTTCAATAATGCAGAACCACAATTTAGTATGATTCCAGCAGGAACTATAGCCCCCGTTATTATTCAAGTTAGTTCTGGTGGTTATGGTGATGATGGAACGTTAACAAGAAACAATACGACTGGATCAGTCGGTTTAAAAGTTTCATTTGTTATTACGTACGGAAAATACCGCAATTGCAAGATATCCCAGCTAATCGGTATTGAAGGAACTAAGAAAGATCAGGATGGCAAAGATATTTGGGGCAATATGGGTCGTTCGCTAATTCGTGGTATACTTGAATCGGCAAACAATATCTTGCATACGGATGATTCACCAAAAGCACAGGAAGCACGTAAGTTTAGTAGTTTTAAAGCCTTGGATAATTTAAGATGCGTAGTAAAGATCGGCATTGAAGAAGACAAGAGCGGCAAACACGGAGATAAAAACAAAGTCACGGCTGCAATAACTCCAGATCATACTGAATACCAAACGTTCATGAGGTTTGAAAATCCAGTTATTGCGCTAGCTGCGGAAGATATACCATTAGATGTACCATTTTAGGAGGAAGTATGAATTTTATAGAAGCAGTTCAACAAATGAAAAAAGGTAATCATGTACGATTACCCGATTGGGAGAAAGGTCGTTTTTTTTGTATTCATTCTGGCAAGATATACACTTCTTGTTGGTGTGGTATAGAATACGCATATGAAGACCCCTACATGCTTGATGAAACGGAGTTTTTAAACACTGAGTGGGCAATAGTAGAGGAGAAGATAGGATAACATTTATGATAATAGCTACAATGTTATTTATTGCTGTGATTTGTTTGATCGATAAAGATGATAGGTAGTGGAATGAAAGAAACCTCAGCTAGCATTAGCAAATATGGTCGTAAAGACACGCCTGAAGCGTTAGCTAAACGTTTGAAGGAATCACAAGACGATATAAAGATGGCTAAATCAGGTGTAGCTTGTGATAGACTTATAGCTTTGCATAGGTTTAAGGAATTATTTGCTAAAAATAAGCGTATGATAGCATTACAGAACTTGGAAGATCCTTATTATTAGTATTTTAAAGCAAGTCTGTTATAGTTCACCTGCTAATAGCAGGTAATTTGCAGGTGAAATTCCAAAAGTATAAGCGAGGATATACTGAGATACAATATGACTAAAGTTAAGAAAACAAGTTTTAAAAAGGGCGAAAGCGGTAATCCTAAAGGACGTGCCAAAGGCACAATAACTAAGCTGAAAGCTGCATCTCTCAAGCTAAGAGAAAAGGCGAGCAAAGATATAGATTCAGCTTACAAGACTTTACGGAAACATATGGATTTAGGTGAGCAATGGGCGCATCAGATATTCTTTAAAGAGCTAGTGCCTTTTAAAAAAGAGTGGTTAAATGAAGTGAGTACCGAAGGAATAGTAAGAAGTATAAAGGGTACAAATGATATCAGTTTAATTGTTACTCAACTTTCTAACAAGTTACTTGAAGAAGAGCAAGTATCGAGAGAAGAAATCCACAATCTTATTAAAACATTGAACAGCATTAAATTAGCAGAAGATTTTGGTAAGCTTAAAGCTAACCCATTTGAGAAACTGAGTGATGAACAGATTTTAACAATTAAAACAATGGTTGATGAAGCTAATGCTAGTTGAAGTAAATTATTATAGTAGGTAAAAAAATGATTGGGTTGTGGATAGTTGCGATCATAATATTATTAATTATACTAATTTACGAGTGATTAAGTTTAATTAATATCAAAGAAGCTATAGATTAACTAAAGAATAAAAAGATAATACAAGGAGAACCATGATGACTTATGAAGAATTAAAACATGAATTGCTTTACAAAAGAGAAGAAACTGTAGGATATAGATCGATAAGAGATAATGCTTCTTTGTTAGAAATAGTGAGTGAGATTAATACTGACACCGCTGACAGATCTACTTTATTATTGATGAGAGATGGCAGACACAAAATTTTTGGTTTTACCAGCAATAACAATGATGATCGTGACCAGTTGGATTTGGTTTTACGAATGATAACTTTCATATCAAAAAATCAAGAAGGATTATTAAGAAGTTTAGAAATTGCAGGAAATACCGAGTTAGTATCTGCAATTTATCAACTATCTATTCAAACACAAAAATTCTTTAAAAATGAAACAGGAAGCGAAATATATGATGCATTAAACTATGAGAAAAAATTAAAGGATAAAGAAGAAGTATGATTTACCTTATACTTATAACGATACTAATACTAGTTATTTGGTTGTCTCTCGGTAATTAACTTAAGTTAATTCCTTAATACTTGCTCTCTAAAACCCGTTGTATTCCCGCAACAATTTCCATAAGGTAGGTTATGTAATCGTTTTTAGCCAAGTTCTTTCTTAATCAATTTATGGGAATTTTCAAAAAAGGGGAGCGTTCTGTCTTAGATTAGTCGATGGTACGAACGTAATCATGTAAGACAGAACTTACTAAAAGTCTAATCACTATTAACTTACTTTGCAACAAAAACTTTCTCGTGTTATAATATCCCCATACTGCGAGGAATAAATAATGGATCTAGACATTTTACAGCAACTCAATCCAGAATATCAAAAACGTTTTATGTTCTATAAAGCGTCAGAGAAGCAACATGCATTTCATGAGGCGGGAGCAAACGCAGAAGAGCGATTATTCCTAGCTGGTAATAGAACAGGTAAAACTTATTGCGGTTGTATTGAGGACGCCATGCATCTCACGGGAAATTACCCTAACTGGTGGACTGGACATAGATTTGATCATCCAATAGTATGTTGGGTTGCTTCCGAGAATTATGAGATCACCAGAAACGTATTACAATATAAATTACTCGGTGGATACTCTCACGACAACGGGTTCACTGACGGTCTTATTCATTCTGATTTAATACTCAAAAAAGCGATGCTTGCTGGTGTTAACGGAGCTGTAGACTTTGTGCATATTAAGCACAAGAGCGGTGGTATATCTAGCTTATATTTCAAGTCATACAAACAAGGTAGAGAGAAGTTTCAAGGAGCTAGATGCAACCTTATCCATTTAGACGAAGAAGCCCCTCACGATGTGTTCCTTGAATGTCAAATTAGATTATCCAATGTAGATGGAAAAGGTCAAGGTAGGCTCATTCTTACTATGACCCCGCTAAAAGGCTATACTCAGCTAATGGCTTATTTTTTGGAGTACAGATCTGCCAAGCAAACAAGCAAGGAAAATGAAACAAAAACCTTAGCCGAATTAATGAAGGATGACATTATAAAAACCACTCCTGAAACAATAACTAACGGCAAATACTATATACAAGCAACTTGGGACGATAACCCTTATCTCGCTCAAGAAACTAAAGATCGTTTGCGTTTAACGTTAAAACCTCATGAGTTAGAAGCTAGAGAAAAGGGGATACCTACAGTAGGAACTGGCTTGGTATATCAAGTGCCAGAATCTGAGTTTGTTATTCCTACATCAGAAATATTTGAAATACCAAATCATTGGGCAAAAGTATACGGCATGGATGTCGGCTTTTTTGCCCCCACGGCAGTTGTGTTTTTGGCAATAGATAGAGACCAAGACATAGTTTATATATACGGCGAATATTCCATTAGCGGATTGACAGCTAGTCAACATGCAGGGCATTTATTACCTATGGGATGTAATTGGATGATGGGTGTTTGCGATCCAGCAGTTAATCAAGGCAGTCAACGTGATGGAGTAAGATTGCTTGATGAGTACAAAGCGGTTGGAATGAATATAGTACTTGGTAAGTATGCTAAAGAGCTTGCTGTAGATAAAGTGTTAGAGCGTATTAGAACGGGCAGATTTAAAGTGTTTGGAAATTGTCGTAAGTTCTTGGATGAGTGGCGTATGTATTGCCGAAATGAAGAAGGAAAAATTGAAAAAGGCAATGACCACCTAATGAACGCTTTAGAGTTTGTGATGTTAGACGGATTGCATTTGGCTAGAACAAAAAATACAGTTTCTTATCAACGTAAAGTAGCAATGTTTTAATGGATAAAAATACAATAAGAATATTTAGTTTTCCAGGTGGAGGTGCTAAAGGTTATGGTTCTAATAGATTCATGCAAAAGTTTCTGCATCAATGGGGAATCCCCCAAGCTGATTTCTGGAAATATGTTGATGTTATGTGTGGTACTTCTATTGGAGGAATATTAGCTTGTGGTTATTCTTTCGGCAAGACTCCCGATGAGATGGAAAGTTTTTTTTTACAGAAAGCAAAAAGGATATTTACCATTAGGACGGCAACTGATGTAGCGTCTGGCAGTCATAATTCAAGCGAAGATTCAAATAGACCGAATGCATTACAAAAAATAGGATTGATCGCTACTAACGATCCTTTTTATAAATCAGCTTATGAAGATTCAAATTATGGTAGCAATATTCTGCACCAGACTCTAGTAGATAATTTTGGAACAAGTACATTAGCTAACCTTAAAACTCCTATTGTAATCCCATCTTTTGAGCAAGACATGAACAGGTACGTTGTCTTCTCCAATTTTGATGACCCATCTTATTTTATAGGAAAGACGGAAAGTATAGTAAATGTTTGTAGAGCTACTTCAGCAGCGCCTATTTATTTGCCAGCTCATACGTTCAATGGTCATGATTATATTGATGGCGGGTTATATGCTAACGATCCAATACTTGCGGCGATAAATATTGGTATGACCGTAAAGCCAAATGCGACACGAGTAGTAATAGTTGATGTAGGAACTGGTATAGGGAATATGAGTTTTGACGGATCAGGTTCTTCGACTGGTACTGCACATGCTGTGGAGGTGTTATTTGGCATAATGAATATTGCTATGACGGGCGCAGAAGAGTGGAGTAGGTACTATTTAGATTATTTAAGTAATAGATTAGCTAAAGATGTATATTATTATAAGTTTCAACCTAAATTTCCAGCAGATTTTCCTAATGAGATGGATAACAGCACCGCTGCGTGGTTTACACAGCTTGCTAACTTAATTGATACTCATTATGTTAACGAAAGCGATAACATATCCAGTATATTAGCACATTTGACAGCATGAGTATCACGAAGTGAAATACGACTTATTATATAATTTCATATCTCCCGTAACAGGTAGAATTAAAGTTGGTAAAGACTATATCCTTATAGGTGATAAATACGGTATTGGCTTACCTTCACCGATATTAATTGATATAAGACAAGATATAATCGATCTTCGAAGAAAAATAGGAAATTTTGAAGAATTAAAAAAATTAGATCATAATAGAATATGGATAGGTGACGATACTAATGCACCAATCGAGCGGTTACAAATTGGAATAATAAATCTACCTAGTCTATCAGAGGCATTATTCCCCAACCCACTTAGTCCTATTATAGGTGATTTTAGAATTCCAAATCCTACGTTCGATTACCTATCTCCTTTTGATTGGGTAATGTCAGGACCATTCTTACCTCAAATTTACGCCACAAAATACGATACCTTAGGTAATCCTGTAGGTACGGATGTATCGTCCTCTCTTGCAATGACGCAAGTGAGAGCAGCGCAAATAATGAAGCGTTTTGACAATGCTAATTTTATTGTGGGCAGTTCTACAGTAGAGTTTTCTTGGGAAAATCCTAAAATGTATCTTATTCCCGAACCATTAAAACAACTATACGGACTTGGAACGAGTTATACTTTTACTAAAGCTCAATCTCTTGGAGCTTTAGAGACAGGATTATTAAAAAATACAGTTAATAACGGCAGCGGTACATTATCAAGAGCCATTGCAGGCAAAGATTACGTTGATGTATCAGCTCCTATTGCTAACATGCAATTAGCTTTAATTAGACCATTATTAGAAGATCAAGGGCAAGATATATCTAAGTTGATTAGTAGAATTGATAAAGTGCCTATTGAGAACTTAACTAATCTAACTACTGGTAAGATTTGGCAGGGAGTAAATAATCGCCCGACTGAAGTTACATTATCCGAGGCAGGTATAGCCGATAAAAATGCTACTTATATTTTGCAGACTCCTGATAATAACCTTCCTTACTCTCAAGCCTTATCCTCTATAAGTGGACTACTCGGCGGTATATTAAAATGTAATAGTCTAGGAGTAGTTAGTATTGCCTCAGGAGGGAGTACTCCATTGATTAATGACTATGTTACTCCTGCAAATTTAGCTGAGGAAAAAGCCGAAAGAATAGGATCAGATAGTGCTATCGAAACAGCTTTAGTTGCTTTAGAAGCAGAAGTAGAAGCTGAAATAGCTGCCTTAGCTGGCGTAGTAGCTTTAGATATTCTAGGTACAATTCTTGGTTTTATAGGTGTTGCAGTAGGGGGTAAAGCTTATGGTGATTATATTCGTGGGCAGACTTTAAATGTAAAAAATACTTGGAAAGCAGCTGATTTAAATGATGAAGGGCATAATGCCGTTGGTGATTATGAGTTTAGGTTTCCATCTGGTTATAGTTCAGACGATAGAGGGCATGGTACTTTATGGTTTGATTCAACAGGAAGAGGTAGCGAGAATAAAGCAGAAGCTGGTTTACGTTTATTTTCTTGGGATAGTGGTGGAGATCATATAGGATCTGATGATCCTATTGCACCATTACATATTGGCCTTTTTGGATACCAGAATAAATATCATATATGGCCTTTTCCCAATCCTACGGCTAAATACAAAGGGTTTATATTTAGTATACCTGATTTTCATAATGAATCTAGCAGTGATAATGATTATAGATTTCCTAAAAAGTTTGGTTTGTATGATGTAACAAGAACTATCGGTACATGGACATCAAATAAATATGGGTGGGATAGTAAGAGTACTATTTTTGAATATGATTATAATAATTTTTCTTTTTATAAAAATGTAAAATTTAATAACTATGCTGATTTTGAGGAAACAGTAGATTTCCAAAAAGATGTAAAGTTCTTAAGCAAAGGAGCAATAAAAATCCCTGTTGGAAATACTAATGAAAGACCTAGCAATTCGCAAGTAGGTATGGTAAGATATAATACAGAAATTTAGTATCTATATCTGCGAGGAGATCATGGCTCAATTAACCCTTCCTGTTGGGAAACAGGAAATTCACGACGGAAATAGTTGGTTTTCATTAGCTACTGAAAACTGGGTACAAAATACAATTAGAATGGTATCGCCTTGTTTAGTAGCTACCACTGCTAATTTAACTGCTATTTATGCTAATGGTACAGCAGGAGTTGGAGCAACTTTAACTAATTCAGGTACTCAAGCAGCTCTTGTTATTGATGGCGTAACTTTGGTTGTTGGTAATAGAGTTTTAGTAAAAGATCAAGCTACCGCTTTGCAAAATGGTATATACACAGTAACCAATATTGGTTCTGTCAGTACAAACTGGATATTAACACGAACTACAGACTATGACTCAGTAGCACAAACAGTGCGAGGGGATACTGTATCTGTTATTAGTGGTACGCTATCTACAGCAAGTTTGTGGATGTTAACATCTATAGTAACCACTGTCGGTACAGATAGTTTTACTTTTGCTAAAACAGATCAAAATTCTTTTACTTCAATTCTAGGTACAACAAATCAAATTGCTGTAAGCGTGACTGCTGGAGTTGCGACAATTAGTATTGCTTCTAATCCTGTTTTACCCGGTACAGCTTCAGTAACTATTCCAACTGGAACAACTGTGCAGCGTCCTGTTACTCCAACTACAGGAATGTTTAGATTTAATACTTCGTTATAGTTTTATGATAATGAGAGTTTAAAATGAAACAAAAACCAATAGGAAGACCTGAATTTCATGATGGATTTAACTGGTTTACTTTAGCAACTGTTGATGATGTTAATAAAGCAGGTGAAGTTGATGAGGATGTATACACGCTTTTACAAATTTTAAATGATGAGATTTTATAATGCCGTTATTTTTAAAAAGTATAGCTCCTGAAATTGATATTTTTGGCAACAGGCAGTTGTTGAATTTTAATAGAGATCCAAGTTCAGGAGAAAGCGATAGTGCGTTGACCTTAATAAATTGGTTTACACCTATATTAAATGTAAATGCTAATTCTACATTTGAGTTTTTAACTCCTGCTATGAAAGGTTTTAGGTTTAATCATTCATTGTCTACTACAGGAACGTTTGGAAACTTTAACTTTGAGAAGTATGATAGATTTGGATTAGCTACGCCTTTGTGGGGCTATGATGAGGTAACGGATTCCTTGGTTTTTAATAAGGAAGGTAGTTTTGTAAAAAATACAGCAAACAATCAAATTAATCTGGTCTCAACAAGTCTTGATACAGTTGGTAATTTAAAGTTAAATATAACAAAGAAGATCCCCAATACTCAAACATATAAAGGATATCAGCTTTCTTATGAATATAGTGATAGTATAGGTGATTCTTTTTCGTTGTATAGAGATAGCAATTCAACTCTTGACAGATTATTTGCGCATTCAGAAACACTTAACGTATTTCTTTTTTATCGTTCAATTTCGATGAATACTAATAGAATAACTAACTTGGGCAATGCTATTCTTTCAAGTGATGTAGTAAATAAAGGGCAGATGGATAGTGCTGACGCAACTACTTTGACTTCGGCACAAACATATACTAATAATAAGACATGGTTAGCTAGTCAAGTCACTAATTTTGATACCCAAGTCAGAACTAATAGACTTGATCAAATGTCTATACCTACGTCTAGTTTAAACTTAAATAGTCAAAGAATAATTAATCTTACTAACCCAGTTAATGCGCAAGATGGTGCGACTAAGCAATATGTGGATAATCAATCAGGCGGCACAGGAGCTATAAAATCTTTTATGCATGGTTATTTAAGTCCAATGTATAATACTAATATAACTACAAGCGATCACATAAAATTTGGTAGCTTTTACTACTATCAGGGAACTTCAATAGTTCTTGATACATCTAGCGCATATAGTAATTCAATAGGTACAGCGTCTATAGGTCGTATAACTTTAAGTGCTGGTAAATCATATAAACTTTTAGCCTCATTATCCACCGCAGATTTTACATCCACATCAGGTTATTTAGGTCTGAGATGGCATAACTCTGACACTAATAGCCCCATAGGGGGGGTTACTACTTGGTGGCATCCTTCTTCTAATTACTTTTCAGGCGGGGTAGTCGCCGCTGTAATTATGGTTTCAAATACTACAAGGGTTGAATTAAAGATAAACAGTGTTAGTAATGTCGGCTATATACGAGGTTCAAGCGACTATAATTCGGCGGCATGGTTTATCGCTGAAGAAATATAAATTAATTTAAAGAGAGAAAAATATGTCAAAAATCAAAAATATAAGTCCTAGTTTGCCTGATGATAAAGAGCCTGAGCAAGTAGCACCAGTCGAGATTAATACTATAAATACTATGTTGCCAATGGATTATGAAGCTCTTGAGTATGTTTCTTGGTTTATGATAGATAGCCAAAATGTTCAGAATTGGGCGGGCAGTATTTTTAGAGGCGGCATTGATACTAATGACCCAAGGCTTGTAAGTTTACTTTCCGCTGCCAATAAATCTATAAAAGAGACAGAAGATGATATTACTAAAATAAAAGAGTGTTTAGCAAAAATTACACCAACTACTTAAAAATATACTAAGATATATCTTTAAGCTTCTTATATAATATAAAAAATAACAATGCGAGGTAGTTATTATGAATGAAAATCTAGACCCAGCCAAAATTATCCAAGTTTTACCTAAATACGTTCAAGCTTTATACAGCGACAGTGCTCTTTATTTTTCTGGAGATGAAACAATCGCTACTCCAGAGCGTAAAGCTATTGTTTTAAATGACATTGCTCTCATTAAAGAACAAATTGCATCCTTAGAAAAAATAATAGGTTAAAAAAATGGAAAATATTAGTCGTATATCTCAACACGAAATGTTGTGCGATTCAGCTGTTTTATTAGCTAATGTATCGTTAAAAGCAGATTTTATAAAGAATGTTATTAGTGAAATACTACAACTTAGAGCTCAAGGACAAAGTATTTCCAGCGAAGAGACTAAAATATTTCTGGCAAGATACGTTGAATTTAAAGATACAATAGATTTGATAATAGGCGTAGAATAGTGAATTTTATAACGCCGATTAGAATATTATTTAAAGATTTGGCAGATTCTAAAACTCCGTTATATAGTGCTGATGGAAATGCTGTAATCAAATCAGTTCGTTGTACTAATATAACCAACGAAAATATAAGGGTGACATTGGAAGTAATAGCACTACTAGAAAGCCCAATACAAGATGCTTTTCTTACTTTTAATAGACTGGTTTTACCCAATCAAAGCGTTGATTTATTATCCGTAATATGCGGTGATACAGCGGAAGTTGTAGAGCATCGCATGCTAGACGGAGACAATCTAATTTGCTATTCAGACGGATTCTCTAAACAATTTTCATGCGTTGTTAGTGGGTATAAAGAAAATGAGGTTGTAGATTATTAATCTATCTAAATTATTAATGCGAGGTAATAATTATGACAATGGAGCTTAACATTGGGCAGCAAAAAATATTGCAAGACCTAAATGATTATTGGGATTACACCAGAAATAGTAATCTGCGCAAGAAATGGTTAGATCAGTATTTAAATAATTTAAAATATTATTGTGGTGACCAGTGGAGTCAGGAGGTGTTACAGAAACTTGAAACCATACAAGCTACTCCTTATACAATAAATAGAATAGAACCACTAATTAATGCTTATTCAAGTTTACAAATTCAGTCAAACAAAAGAATAGGTTTTAAATCCACAACAGATTTACCTTTAAACGAGAGATTGGCGGAGTATTTGAGTTATATGGCTCATGTTATTCAAACTCAGGGCGATTTCTCTTTTTACTCTTCGTTAAAGTATACTTCCGCTTTAATCGGAGGGGTAGGATGGTCTCATTTTGGTTACGAAGAGGGTAAGTTCTTTTATGATTACGTTGATCCGAGAGAAGTATACTGGGATCCAGATGATTCTTCTCCTAGGTTAGAGCAATCAAATTTTGTATGCCATAGTTATTTTGTTGCCGTTCCTGTTTTAAAAAGGCGTTATCCAAAATATGCAGAATTCCTTGAACAGCTAGTAGATAAGGTTAACATAAATTCATCTTCCAACACTGATGAATATAATTGGGATACCGATAATAGTTTATGGACTAAAGGTAGAACAATTAGAATAGTTGAGGTCTATTATAAAGCAGAAGCGGATTACTACGAAGCAACTACAATAATTCCAGGTGAAGACCAAATTCCTTTAGAACAAATATTCTGTACCTTTAGTAAAGAAATGGCACTTAATAAATCGGAAGCTAAAGAAACGATATTAGAACGTAAAGGTACACAAATTTTTAAAGGAGTATTTTGTGATAGCATGCTGTTAGAACACGGAGCTATTGCAGAACAAGTACCTAATCAAAAACATTTTCCATTACTTCCTTTGTGTTTAAGAAGAGACTACACTGGAATGCCCTATGGAGTGGTCAATAACTTAATTCCGCTATCTCAAGCTTTAAATTATATTTGGACAAAAACTATACATGGTATTGATCAGAAAATATTAATTTCTAGTAATATTACTGCTGATGAGCAAGGTACTGAAGCAAAGTGGATTGAAAAATTGCAGCAAAAAATCGCTGTGATTATTTCCGCAAATCCCCAAGATGCAAAGTTGTATACACCAGAACAAACATTACCTCACTTCTTTAATTTATTGCAACGAATAGATGTTGAATTTGAACAATCTACTTATTTATTTGATGAATTAAAAGGTAATCAGACTAATGCCGTTAGCGGTGTGGCAATACAGCAGAGAGCAGCAAATTCAGCAAGAGTACAAAATCCGCTAAATATGGCTTACGATCATTTATTGTTATCGGAAGGGCAATTATTATTGGATACAATTAAAGGGATTAAAGATTTCAAATATACTTTTAATTATTATAAAGACGGACACAGTGATTTAACAACATTAGATGATATAATTTCAGTGATTAATTTTGAAGTCTACACTGATGTCGTGCCTAATTTTAACTCTTCAATAGAAGAAGAAAGGGGTAAATTTGCAGAATTATTAAATTCAAATAACCCAGGTTTTGCGATGTCTTCACCTTTGTTTTTAAAAGAATTAGGTTTAAGGAAATATAACGAATTATCAGAAGAGTACCTAAGAATACTAAGCGGTCAAATGGAATCGCAAGAAAACGTTAATGAGGAGTAATAAAATGGAAACTACTACAACTACAAACTTTGCTAATTTAGCAAATATTTTTACAAACAATGATAGTGCTCCCGATACATCGGTAACTGTTGCCGATGAAAGCAACTCACAAGAATTACCTGATACTCCAATTGAAACTAAAGAATCTAAAGAAGAGTTAAATACTCCTGAAAAAGATGCAAAAGTAGATTCTAAAATAGACTACGAAAGTGAAGCAAAAAAGAAGCTTAGCGAAGATGAGGTATTAACAAAAGATGACCTAGATAGTGTACTTTCATATTTTGAATATAACGAAAATGATACTGTTGATTTGCCATCAACTGAAGAAGCAAAATTTAAAACTGCAAAAGATAAGCTTGATCATGAATTTTCTGTATTCAAAAAATATGCCAAAATAGATAATGCAGAAGAAAAATATAACGCATTTTTTTACTTCTGGCCTCTATTAGATGTTAAGGAGCAAGAAAAGTTGGCAATTTACTTGCAAGAAGAGTCTGGAGAGGTTGCCATAGATAAAATAATGTCTATGGGAGAGAAGTTGTACGATAATACGATCTAAAATAATTTCAACATTCACACCTCTATTTTTAGCTTCTATTAATGCTTTTATTATTTTCCCAGAAATAAACCCGTAAGCTTGAATACGTATACTTTGTTTTGCCTGATTAATATGATTTACTATCACGTCCCCACATTGCTCAGGAGGGGTGAAGCACATAGAAAAAGACTTGTTTTCTTGAGAATTTTTCTTTTTTTGTAAATGTGATTGATGTTCTTGTTGTTTTAAGAGTTGCTCCTCAAGCCTTTGGTTTTCTAGCTGTAGAGACAGTTCAGCGTTTCTTCGAGTTAACTCTCTTAGCTCTAATAATTCGTCTTGTCTTTTTTGATTTTCATGAGCTTTAAGACCTCCTGCAAAGCCAGAACTAAGAGAATTTGCTAAAATCTCCCCCTCATTACGAGGGTTAGTGATCATAGACCTTATGTACGCATCAGCCATAGCATCAGCAGCGGTCGGTTGGTTAGCAGAAACCAATAAACCGTACAACACAAAAAAGATTGTTAGGATGAATTTATACACGGACTTATGCGTTTTGCTTTTTTATATTTTCTGTCTTTACATACAAATCTATTATTTCAGATAATTTTGTTTTATTAGCTTCGAATAAATAATATGTACTCTCCTTTTTTACTTTATTTATCATACCAATAGAATGTAATTTTTTTAATATTGGGTATACCGCTTGTTTTGATAAAGAAGAAGTAGTAATTAAGCTTTCAGCGGATACTAATTGATCAAACATAACAAGTACTTTCAATACTTTTTTTGCATTCTTTGTAAGCAATGGATATGAATCAATCGCTTGTGAAATTTGTTTTTTATCTATATTAGTCATACTTGTAACTTAAAATTATTTAAGTTCTATTATATATACAAATGAAATAAATTCAATATTTTTTATTTTTTCCTGTTGACAGGATGAATTTTTAGTATTAGCATCTAGAAATGCAAGCAACGTACAAGCCATATGATAACTGGTGTTTAGGTATGTTGCAAGTAAAAATCAAGCTCTAACTAGAAGTTGAATATATGATACTAGATACGCACGAAGCAGTTGAAAAAATGGTGGAAGCTGGCGCATCAAAAAAGATGGCAGAAGCTATAGTAAAAACTATAAATACCTCTAGCGATCATTTAGCTACTAAAGAAGATATTAGAGCGCTTAAATCAGACTTATTTCAAGTAAAAACTGAACTAAAAGGTGAAATAGCTCAAGTAAAAACCGAGCTAGGCTGGATAAAAGCTATGCTGTTTGCTGTCTTGGGGTTATTAATAGCTCCAATGGTAGCTCAGTTTATAGCTTTGTATTTAAAATAATGCGATTTAGTTAAATAATTGGTTGCAAAAATAAAACGGGTGTTATAAACTTCTTTTTACGTGAAACAAAAGACCAACTATGTCGATAATATGATATATCAACACAGTAGGCCTCTTTAGTTTTAGGTACATAATATAGATTACATAATCGATATTATGGAAAGTAAGACCACAATATCAATAATTGGTTTTTTTTAATTATAATTATTCGTTCGTAATGAGTCGTAATGAGCTTTACCTTACGTCCAAGTGAGCATTCCATGATAATTAATACCGCTGAAGGAATACCTTTTTAGATGTTTAGACATCTTAATCTGACCGAAAATCGGATTATAATATGTGCCAACATATTTTTCTAAGACTCATTATTTTTACCTTGAGCTATCGACGCCTGCTCTTGTAAATAGATTTTACTCCAATCCTTTAAGTTTTTCTTCTTTAAGTAGTCTCTCCGTCAAAACTCTAAATTTTTGATATAATTTCAAGAATTTCAAAAATAAATCACCGCACATTCATTTTTT
>NZ_JARJFB010000013.1:0-18851 GCF_034554655.1 Candidatus Megaera venefica | reverse complement strand
TATTATCAATAAGTTATTAATTTGTCGATAGGTCTACAAAGGTACAAGAAATCCCATTTTAGGGAAAGTTTCTTAGTTTTATCATGGAAAATAAACACTTTCCCTAATAAGTTCTTTTTCGGTAAAGTTTAGATTCTTGTCTCTTTGAAATCAAGGGCTGTAGTCGTTTTTTTCCATTGCTAATTTAATCTTTTATGGGAAAGTTTTTTGGTTGAATCGCAAGTCTAGTGCTCTACAAGCCTTATGGGATATAGAGTTTTCTCTTATGTTACATTTACGCAGGAATGTGGTTAATACCCTAAAATATATCAATTCTATCACTAATAAAGTTGCTATATTAGATGCTGGGAAGACTATTACTTTAGATAGTAAGAAATTTGATTGCTCTATAAAGTTTTTAGATTATGTAACTAAAACACGTACTCATGAATATTTCCCATGTAAGGAGATTCAAAAAATTCAAAGTAAAGCTATTGAAAACCATAAGCAACTAGAGCTGTCTAAAAGTAAGGGTCTAGAGCTAGAATTATAATTGTCACCGAACAGTCGGGAGTAGCGGAACGGTGAAACAACCAGCCGACTCAAGGTGTGATTAATTGTAACTTTGGAAAATAAGTTTTATAACGGCTTGTATCTCTTGTTATCAAAGGAATCCCAAGCACGGAGGCGTGTGCGCCGATAAACAAATCTGGTAATACCGAGTTTTTAGTGCCGTTATTAGATTTATATTGTAGAAAAGCTTTACCGGCTAAAAAAAGTGCTTCTTTCGGCATTGGCATAATTTTAAAAAAGTCGCCGGAAAAAGTTTCCTCTAAATCTTCAATTCTCTCAAAGCCGATTGAAATTTCGGTATATATTATGTCATTGATAATTAGCTCGTGGGATTCGGCCATTAGGCTAAGTTTAGAGGCCGACCAGTCGTACCACTTAGGATCGATAGTCAAGATATCAAGTAATATATTACTATCTACTAAAATCATGATCTGGTTAATTTCATTATATATTCAGTAGACATATTTAATCGACTTTTGCCGGATAACTGTTCTAGCAATTTTGAACCTTTGCGTTTGCTCCCGTGTTGTTTTTGAATTAATATTCCGTCATCCTGTAAGATAAAATCAACTTCCGTACATGGAAGCATACCTAATTTAGTTCTCATCTCGCAAGGTATAGTCACTTGTCCTTTAGTAGATACTCTCATAAAATCAATCTTAAATAAGTTTTGTTTTAAAATGTTGTCGTTTAGGGTAGCTGTATTGACTGTATATAAAATAATAGTAACATAGAAGTAAGAGTAAAACAAGTAATACTCTTACTTCTATGTTATTACGTTGAATCATCCAAAGGGCTAGAATTATCAATATTAATGTATTGATTTGATACGAGATGCCAAATCATTCAAGGCCATGTGAACATGTTCACAGAAAGTATCTAGGATAGCATGAGGATGATCAAACTTGTCATTTAGTAAGTTAGCAAGAAGAGCTTCTACTCCTCTTACCAACATTTCTTGATTACGTAATGGTAGCGGTAGCTCATGAATTCCTTTAAAAAGTGTCGTAGACATTTGTTGTCCTAGGTAATTCATAGCAGTAGCTAAATCATGTGCGCCGATATCCGAAACCGAGTAAGAAATAGAACCTTTTTCTGATTGCATTTTCGCAATAGACCTCAACCCTCCTAATTTTGAACTAGCTTCAATATCTGCATAAATCATCGGAGACACGCCAGGGGAATGTAGTTCGGCAAGGTCTATAGCAGTCGATATAACGCCTTGTAGAAAAAGGGTAACAACCTGATGATAATCCATCTCATATTCCGCATCATTATCTACAAGATCTTTAAGCACAAAAAGTGCCTTAGTCATGATTGCGCTTACTTCCGCGCTTGTCTTTGAATCTTTTTTCATTTCTGTTTTTTTATTTAAGCTTGGAGTGGCTCTATAAAATCATAACCACTCTGATGTAATTGTTTAAATATTAATCCAAAATACCTTGATAATTTTAAATTATCAACACTATCTTAGAAATCATTATATTGTTACCATAAATGATTCTAAGAAATTTTATCCAGCTAAAGAGCTTAAAATTGAAACAAATTCATCTAAGCACCATCTTATATATATACCGATTATATTATAGTCTTTGCCGAAAGCCTTGCCAATTAACGGCATTATTATTAATAAAAAAAACAATATTCCAAATCCCTGATCTTCAAATTTTCGGGAAAGCTTAGGATTTTTATCTATTACGGTACTCATATAAATTATACTACCGTCAAGAGGCGGAATAGGCAGGAGATTAAAGACGCAAAGCAGAAAGTTTACCTTGAATATCGTTGCACAAATTGTATCAAAATACAACAAATAGATTTCCGGTAATATTGATAGTCTAATACTGCATAAAAGACATGCTATAACGGCTAAAATAAAATTTGCAAAAGGTGCTGCCAATACAACGAGAATCATATCTCTTCTTGGGTTTTTGAATGAAGACTGATTATACGGAACAGGTTTTGCAAAACCAAATATCGGTGCATTTATAAGGTGCAATCCGATCGGAAGTAATATACCGGCTAACGTAACATGTTTTAATGGATTAAATGAAAATCTACCCATATCTTTTGCCGTTGAGTCACCTAAATAATAGGCAACTCTAGCATGAACATTTTCATGAATTACCAATGAAAATAAGAAAATAGCAATATATCCGATAAATTCTATACTTGTAACAAACATGCTTAATCTTTTAAAATCTTGTGCCCTGCTTAATGTAATAATTTTATACCACCGAATTATGCTTGAGAATATTGATAATTCTAGAGGCTTGCAACCACAATTATTTTCCTTCTTTCTTTTGTTTTTCTAATTTATATGTATCAGAACCGTGAACTAACACTTGAGAGTCCTTTACTACTAAATGTTGGTTACCAGTAATCTCTACGCTACGTGGAAAGTATTTATTAATAACCCAACTAGTTACGCCGGATACTATTGCGGAAAACGAACCTGATAACATAAGTATTAAAAAAATTCTACGAGTCCGCTGCTTTATGCCACACTCGATTAGATTAGCTATTTCTTGTTTATATTCTATTAGTTCAGTTTGTGTATGCGTTCTAGCTTCATTAATATAATGACTTAAATCCTGAATACACGAATCTATTGATCCGTGTATTTTTCGGTAGTTATCATTATGAGACTTACATAGAGTGTCTACAAGATTGGGGATAGTGGCGGCAACCGACTTTGCTACTTTGTCTTGTACGCCAGAAAGTATTTCTTCCGTCTTACTCGGTAAAATAACTAAAGTATTTATTAATGCCTCGAGCCTATCATTATTTTCTTTAAACATTTCTATCGGCAATTCAAGAGTGTCGCTTGTTTCAGTAATTGTGTTGATTGCGGACTTAAAAGACTCCATTACCTTATTAGTATGAACTCCAAAGGCAGTGGAGATAAAATCAGCTTCAGAATGTATTCGAGTAATAACGTCTTCTAAAGATTTCATTTTCTCTGGCAAGATATACTTACTTTGAGGTTTTTCGGTATTATTACTTTGTTCTTTTGTTAATTTATCCGACATATTTAAAATCCTTTCTGGTTAATTAATTTAATCACCTTGGGTAGTAGTTAAATTTCAAGCTCATCAAACTCAACTTCTTCTTTCTTAGTAATGCTTTTTTGATTTTTTGTATTTGTTACAGAGCTAGTAGGTTGCTTTATTTTCGAACTAGACTGACCATCTATAACTAGAGGTTCTAACTCTTTTTGTTTTTGAGTAGATAGCGGGGTACTATCCTGATTATCTGTAGCATTTATATTATCACTACCTGCATACTCGTCATCATCTTGCTCTAATAGAGCATAATCGCTACTGTCTATAATTTCCTCTAGCTCCTTTGCTTCAACGAATCCTTGGTTCTTATCTTTTCTTTTAGCTTCAGGTGTTTGCATTTTGGATAATCTAACCTCTGGTATCGGTAATAACGTATAACACTCACCTGTTCTAAGGCTTGCAAAATCATCTAGTTTTACAAGAGGCTTTTCTTGTTGCTGTTCATTATAACTAATGCCGTCCCTAAAAGTATTCGCTCCGAAGCTGGTGTTTTTCTGCTGACGGGTAACAGTCTCAGAGCCGCATATCGAGCTATAGAGTTTACCCATCATCGGATCATCGCTTTGAAAGGCAAATTTTGTTTTAAATAAAGCAAAGAGATTACTTGCTTCGCCTGAACCGTAATGAGCAAATAGCTGACTTGATGACTGCAAACCCGCTACAACGCAAGTACCGTATTTACGTCCTTCCTGCATAAGTTTAGCAAGGCTCGGAAATCTACCGAACGCTGCTAACTCGTCCATAATAAACCATATACGCCTATTTTGCGGTGAATCATGGCGCATTAGATTAGCAATCGCTAGTTCTGCAAGAGCGGCATTAAGCGAGATAGTGAGTTCTCTTGTGGAAGGCTCGGATGCCAAAAACAGCCAACCGCTAAAACCCTCATCTATTTTTTTGATGTATTCTTGCACCGAAAAACTACCTGCATCGCTTTTATCACGCAAAAATCTTAGAGGTTTGATATTTGTCATTAAGACTGACATTATTGAACTTGCCGCTTTTGCATTATCTTTTGTAAAATATTGAATACAGTCCCTACCTTTGAGCATTCTTCGTAATTCCTTGTGATCACTCTGACATATCGTTTTACGTAAATTTTGCAGTGAGTATTGCTGATGTTTCTGTAAATAGCTCACCACTTCAACAAAAATACTTTGAGCTGCTTCTTCCCAGAAGTCGGCAGCATTTCTATTATTCTTCCTACTATTAAAACCGATCAAAGTATCGGCAAACTTCTCTAAGCATCTCTCTTTACTGCAGTCAGCCCAAAAATCCCAAGTTTTTGCTCTTTCATCAAACGGATTGAAGATAATATCACCGCGTTTTTCATCGTAATATTTGGCAATCATCTCGCCAGTCTGATCGATAATGATAGCGGGTTGCGCTCGATTCTCTACTTGCGGTAATAAATTATGAATAAGGTTAGTTTTACCTGAGCCTGTAGAACCTGTGATTAAAAAATGTCTGGTTTCCATATCTTTAACCAAAGGCATTTCGCCGATATAGAACTCACTACATAACTTTAATTGTTTTAACTTAACCCTAACTTGCGCAAGACTCAACACTACCCCGCTACCCTCGTTCTTTCTATCGAGCTTTAAATCACGTCCGAATTTACTCCATAGAAGAAACACTATGCCGCCTGCCAAACTTCCGAAGCCAAGTGATTTGAGAATTAGTGAGTATATTACCTCTATCGCTTGATCCCACGCGGATTTAAAGCGACCGCTAGAAACTACCGAGCTTGCAAGCATTCTCTTTTTCCATAATTTACCTTCCGAATAAGCGTCAACATTAGCTTTGCTTTTACCGATAGCAATAGCAGATAGTGCTGGATGTACCGTCAGTGCAAGTTTTGCCTTGGCATAAGTGACCGCGCCATCTAGATCAAACTTTGTAGTATTATTAGAACTAAAACTCCATGTAAGACAAAAACCAGCAACTAAGGATACAAAGATAGTAGTACCAACCACTTGCCTAAGCATCCGTACTTTGTGCAGGAATACCTGACCGCCGCCGATAAAGTTACTAATCATATCGTTACCTTCTTCGTTTTATTGCACTGATGAAGCAAATTATCTAAACACATAACCAGATTGCCTTTAAATCTCACTGGACTTCCAAAAAAACATAGTTTTTTAACGAGATGATTGGTATCATAAGAATGGAGAATATCGATAAAATTGGGTGCTTTTATGCGAAGCTTTATCAAAGCAAGGTTAAATAAGGATAATTTTTGGAATTTAATGTTTTTGACGCTGCCGTCTATTCCCGTGTTCATTGCGCAGGAAGCAATGGATTTAATTTCAGGCGGAATTTTTCTGCTACTTGCTACTTTAGTTTTATCTCCATATCTTGTATCTAGAGCTAATAAAGTCGAATACAAAGATGATATGTTCCATAGCACCTCTACAAAGAGAGCCTTATGTCCGTATATGCCAGAAGCCGTAGGTTTTGTATTATGGCTAGCTATTCCGTTTACAACATTGTGGGTATTATATATTAAATACCCTCTACTAAATAAAAACCTAGCTGTATATAATTTGGTTTTTTGGTTTGTACCTACAATGTATTTCATTTTAAAAAACCTCCCTATAGCCATTATTTTTAATAAAACTGCTTGGACTAAGGGTAATGGCACTTCTGTGTTTGATAGTTCCAGCAGCAACTGGAGAAATAGTCAACATCATTTGTCTAATACACATTCTAATATTCAGGAAAGTATATTGACTTCTCCAAGATATATTAGTCATAGTTGTAACATCTATCATCACAAATAATTTAAGCATATTATTTCTCGCCTTTTGGTTTTAAAGATTTTTCAGGCGGTATTTGTACTGCCTTTTCTCCGCCTTTTAAATATTCTTTAGCCTTTTCTTGGGCATCCATGCCTCCTATACCAAGCTTTTTGCTAGTTCTATCTTTTTCGTATTCCTGAACCTTCTTATCCATCCCCTGCTCTATAGCTGTATTATTGCGCTCCACTGCATCTATTTGCCCCTCGGCATTTTGCTTCATATTATTACCTTTTGTACCAAGATTATTCTGAGTATTTTGGATATTTGCTTTCATGAGATTAGAGTCTAATCCTTCTTTAGCAGCCTGTTGCTGTAAATCTTTTTGAGCTTGATCATTAATCTTGCCCGAATGTTCGTTATGGAATGCTATTTTATCTTGTGAAGCGGTGTCTAGGACGTTGCCCTTAGCAGCCTTTACTTGTGCTAATTCTTGGCCGACTTCACGCTCAACCATTGAATTCCACACCTTGTTTGCCCTTGGATCATTAGATTCGATCATTTTATGAGCTGCTTCTTGTGATACTCCGTATGTTTTAGCGACAGCTAGCTCCGCTTCATGAGTCATGTCACGTCTATCTGTTCCACCTCTACTTGCCGATGACTGTATTGCAAGATTATAGTTGTCTACCTCCTCTTTTCGTTGTGATATTGATTGACCGTAGCTTTGCATTTTGTCATAACTCGCTTTAGTGCTTTGAGCCAAGCTTTGATCTACACTGTCATCTTTGGTATAATGTTCATTAGACGCTGCGCGCAATAGAGTGTTAAGTGATTTGCTGCTATTATTTTCTCTGTTGATTAAATTTCCTTTCTCTAAACCTTGATTACTGCTATTTTCAGCACTAACGCTACCGTCTGCTCTGACACCAGTTTCTCCCTTGACCAAAGGAACTGCGCTAGGTATTTTAACACCTGCATCGACATATGCATTAACGCTGGCTTTTGCTGCCTGACTCCAGCCATAACCGTCACGATCATGTAGAGATCTCGTGTTATTGATAGCTTCTTGCATTGCTTTACCCTCTTCAGTTGTTTGATCTATATTTATAGACTTTCCGGCGGCTTGTCTTTGAGCTAAATGTGCTACACGATCGGTAGTGGTACTGATTGCCGAGCTTTGCGATTGCTGATAATGCTGCTCGTCACTTTTCATTGCGCTTAGACTTTTGCTAGCTCCCTCATGCAAACTCGTATTAATCCCCTCTTCCATGAATAGAGCTCTTGAGCCTGAAGATTTATTGACTCCGGAACCGCTGGTAATACTACTTGTTCCATCTGCAAAATTCCTTAGCATTGAACCGTCAGCTCCTTGTATTTGAGTAGCTCCTTCTTGATGCAGCTGGTTAAAGTCGGTTTTAAACCCAGACTTATTACCTATGCTTGCCGTGTCTTTGCTTATATTGTCAAAACTTCTGTTGCCGCTGGTGATTTCTTGACTTGCCGTTCCCGCAGCAGAGCTGCTTGCCGATTGCAAGGTGCTTGCTAAATGCACAAAACTTCCTACGCCGCCTTGAACGATTGCAAAACTTAGGAAAGGTATACTCATCTGCAAACCGCTAGCAACTAAAACGATAGTATCAACCGACTCGTGTACTTGATTAAAATTAGCAAAGGTTAGATTCCCTCCCGTTAATGCCGCGCCTCTTAGGTTGCTATATAGCTCAATAAATAGGTTTAACACCGCATTCAATGCAGGCCATATCTGAAGACTGAATATCACGGTGCAATATTTGAGATAGTGACTTACGCCGCCTGATAGAATCATTAGAGGGACAATGAAAATAAAAGAAGAGTAAATTAAGGCTTTCGTGATATTAAGCAGCATAGGCAAATATTTTTTAGCAAGGTCTCCCGATATCTTCCAGTTACTTTTTTGTAAATCATCGGCGCGAGTATAGCCGTATTTATCACTGATATTACCCCAGTCTTTAAGAGAGTTAATCATCAGGTTTTGTCTGATAATCTCAGCGGCCGAGCCTTCTACTCCAAGAGAAGTAGAGTAGCCCGCTTCTAAGTTCCTA
This sequence comes from Candidatus Megaera venefica, assembly GCF_034554655.1. Taxonomy (NCBI): domain Bacteria; kingdom Pseudomonadati; phylum Pseudomonadota; class Alphaproteobacteria; order Rickettsiales; family Rickettsiaceae; genus Candidatus Megaera; species Candidatus Megaera venefica. The sequence goes on along the minus strand of NZ_JARJFB010000013.1, from coordinate 10,412 downwards.
CCGAGCAACTGATTAATTTGCATATTACCTAGACCTTCGTTGCCGCCTGCTATAGAAAAATCAGTGCCTTTATATTTAAAATTTAAAAAATCTATTTCCGGCTTTAAGTACTCTTTAAGTGCTACGCCTGCCTCTTTGCAATTTAATCGCTCAAGCTTTTTTTTGATTCTAAAATCAACTTGACGGAACGTACCTGCATTTTCGGTTACTAAACGAAACATATCAGTACTGTTAAATACGTCTTCAGGGGTAAATCTACTACCGATCATAGATTCCAGTACAACGCATCTTTTAAGAAAGATATTCATGTTACGGGCAAATTCAGGATTGTTAATACGCCAGTCTTTAGATTCTTGTACTAGCCTTTGTCCAAAAATAAGACCGTAATCTTTATAAGCCATGGAACCCACCCGCGCGAATGCTTGCTCAAAGAGAGATGTAATCCCTGCACCAACCGCTTCTAATATCCCTACAGGCAAAACAAATGCATAAGGAAGGCCGCTAACTATATCTTTTTTACCGCTAATACGATCTACAACCAATATATCGGCCTTTGGCACTAATAGTGTCGATATTAGCATTAACATGCCGATGGTTTTCAGCAAATAATGCCCTACTCCGCCGTTAGAGGCTTCCGCCATACCACGAAGCGCATAATAGGAAGTTGCAATGAGCGCCATAAGCTTAATCATTGCACCCGTCAGATCACTATCCATAATCATCTTAATGCCGTTTAGCACATAAAACATTGCATCATAATGTCCGTATGTATGTATCGCAAATTGTATTCCCATATTACCTACCTCTACTATCGGCAAATCTACTAAAACCCATTTCAAAAACATCTTGTTGTTTTAAAAGACGCTCTTTAACCGCAATGATTGTTTGGAGTTTATCCATTGCCATATATTTTTTATCTCTAAGCAGCATTTGTACGGTTTCAATATTACGGTTAAATCTTTCAATCGAAGTATTATCTAGCTGCGCGGTTTGCAAAGTATCTACCGCCGTTTTTGCCTCATGGAGCATTTTTTGCATGAAGTTAGTAACCATGTCGTAGCACACTACTTCAATGAATTCCGAGTTACCTGCGAGCATTGCAACACTTTCTTTATTTTTAAGGGCTAGCTCGATTTCAAAAAGGGTAATGATCGGAATTTGTGAATATTCAATTAAGGCTTGCTCCTCATCGGACAGGTCGCCCTTGTTTGATTCGATTTTATCAAGAATTGAGGTTAAGGTAGTCTCAACCTTGCCATATAAGGTATCTGATCTATTATCAACCGTGCTTTCGGTGGCAACCGGCTTAAGACACTTAACCTTTTCATTACAAACATATAACTTAATCTTGCTACTGCCGACCCCGGGTTTTCCGATATATTGCTCAAGCAAATCTTCTTTTTCTACTAAAGACGGAAGCGTAGCAATTGTAGCAATGCCGTTTGTTTTAGTGCCGATAATACTGCCTGAAATCGACATGATTAGTTCTTTCATTCCAGTGGGCGCATTGCCGTCACCGTGAGACAGAGCCTTCCATACTAAATTAAAATTATCGGGTAACATTGATTTTAATTTGTCTTCATCACCTGTCTCACCGTATTTATCAGGATTATCTTGGCATCTTTGCGTAGCTTCATGTAAATCACTACCGCCTTTAGCAATAGAAGATTTAGCCAAACATTTCTGGCTTGTGGCAGCATTAAATTTACCCATGAGACCATCGGCAATGGCTTTGCCCTGCTCGCACTGATTAAAGGTCATGCCGTTAATGTCTCTTGCGACACTTTCTAAATATGACATAATATCTTCACATTGCGGGCAAGCTTGCTTAATAGCCATTTTGGCAACATAAGCTCCCGCGCTTGCCGAAACCGCTTTAAAATATTTGGCAAACTCAGCACCTCTTATAAATGAAAACCCTCCCCAACGCAGGTCACCCGAACCAGTACAGGGATCAAACTCAAAACTCGGCAACTGAATGCCCAGAGGTTGTAAATCCATAGGTCTCGGTCCTCTGGTGATAATAGAACCGCCAGTCATATAACCTGCCCTTTGATCGCTGATAACCGCTCCTTTATTTATGCTGGTCATCGAGCCGCCTTGACCCGCAAATTTTAGGAAACCGTCAAGACCGCCTGCTTGAGTGCTGCTCGTAGTCGTCATGAGCTGTACTAGCAAAATAAATATTACTCTTGATAAATATTGAGAATAAAACACCTGTATCATCTTCTACTCTTATTAAACTTTTTACCTTGTTCATCGTTTAGATTCTTTGCAAGTACTACGTTAGATTCTAACTCTGACAAGCTACTAAGACCTCTTGATAGTTCAAACAATCGCTTACCGTCTTTTGCCACCGCTACTAATGTCGGTACTGCATTAATACCGAGTCCTTGAGCAATTTTACCCTCGCTACTATTAAGACTTGCCGTTTCGAGAGTAAATCCATGCTCCTTGGCAAAGTTAGTAATAACAGGAGTAAAAGCCTTGCAGTAAGCACAATCAGGGCTTGCAAATAGTAAGAGATCAAACTTCTTGGCAAATTCTTTAACAATCTCTATCTTGTCGCGGTTCTCAGCCACCCGCTTGATTTTGTTGGCATATACATTAGTCGGAAACTCGGTTACATCCGCTATTTCAGGATTAGTAAAGTTGGCCATTTCAGACGCGTGTACCAAACGAATAGCACCGTCATGCATCCGGGCTTCTAGTTTTTTATATTTAACTATGGCTTGTCTTAAAATGTGGGGCGGCGTATCTTCTCTAAAACCAAGCTCTACCATTTGAGCTCTTGCATCATCCATTTCTTTTTTGCGAGCTTCTACCCCGGTTTGCGCTTCATCAGGAGTCGGATAGCGAAACTGAAAAGAATCTCTATTTTGTAGCCCCGTTTTCTGGTCTTCGAACCAATAAAAGCCGCGATATCTGTCTTCCCCTTTGTAAAAACCCCCTACTCCCGCATATACGTTATTGCTACAAGCTACAATCAACAGCAAAATAGCGTAGATTGTTTTAATGACGTAAATAATAGATTTAGTGTTAATTACCCTTGCGTTACTCATCTATCATTCCTCTTTCACTTTTGAATTAACGCCCGAAGCTTTATTCTTAGGGTGAGCTTCTTGCTGAGTATCAAATTTATTACAGTCATTATTGAGTGAACCCTCGATACGTCCCTTAACATCCGCAACATTAGGCATAGCGATTTTTTTCTGCATCTCGGCAGCTACTTCCGAAAAATCCATTTTGCTAAAATCAACTCTAGATAATTCATCTAAAGTAAGACCGCGACAATTTGGACTGCCGCCGCTACCGAAATTAAGTCCTAGTTGTTTTCTTGCTTGTACCTGCACGACTTTTTCTAGCATATTGCTAAAACAACAATAATGATGCTTGATAAGAGTTGTAACGCCTGCTGTTTTTTTACTTTCCTTACCGACATAGATACATAGATTCTTCTGTCTTTTTTCTGATAGGATCTCCTCATCCTTGCTACATTTAGCACCTAATTTCTTGCCCCAGCCTTTTGGATATACATGACAGCAACTTTGGTAGCCGATAGGTTTTTTGGAACAATTCCTACCTAGCCCTTCAAAGATTTTAAAATTTACGCCGTCACTTTTTCCTTGCGATAAAGCTCCAAGCTGCGCAACTGATGAAACCATATCGGCATCCATTTCATAAGACTTATCGATACAATTGCCGTCTATACAAGGGACGCCCTCACAAACAAGACCTTCTAAACCGTCCTTATCAACGCTTCCGTATCTTACGGTTTCCGACTCTATTACCGTAGGAATCCAGCGTTTACAGCTAAATTCTTTTAAAATATTAACGCAGTTGCCTAAACTATCTCGAAGCACGCAACCGCTTGCCCCTAGAGAATAACATTTGGCATGCTGGGCGCAGTCATTCTTACTCGGATAATTACATTGCTTGTTATATGCCCACTCCCAGCAATCACGATGTACTTGAAATCCTTGTACTGTTCTTGTGCCGCTACTTATGCAATATTTACCGTTATCAGAGCATGGGTAACTTGAAGTAAAACGATTACCTGCCTTAGCTTCAGGAATAAAACAAATCAAAACTGCAGCTATAATAAGTGTTATTGATATAAGAAAGTTATGTGTTGTAAGATACTTTATCATTTTAACATGCACCTCTCAGTCCAATCTTCAGCCCATTCCTCACATACATGATAAATTTCTCTATAAGTGTAACCGAACTCATATTCATCCCAGACAACACGCCAACGGCAATGAACAGGAGTTATATTACCTATCCCTCTACCCGAAGCGGGGAATGTTACGTTTTCTCCTATTTGTTCTATAGATACACCTAAGGTTGCCGCAATATAGGAACGTGCATCGGCAATAATTGCCGCTGGGTTATCACGCCAGCATGAATCCACCTGATCAGGCCAACCGAATATAGTCTTTCCCGGATGATAAGGCGTTATATGCCACCCCCAACGTTTTGTTTTCCAATGCACCGCAAACCCCCAGTTCATTTTATTATTGTGCAGCGTATGTCCATTAAACCTGATAGTTCTTGGTTCTGGGTTTGTATATCTTATGCCGATTCTTTTACAGCTTAGAGAGACTGAATCGTTGCAGCTATATTGATTTCTCGGTTCTTCACAGAAAAGCTGATCATATTCGGTGTTTTTCTGATCTTCTTTTTTGATATCTATATAATAAGTCGGGTCTTTGTGGATTGCGCCTTTAACCGTTTTGCAATTAAACCCCAGTTCAATAAGCCTTTTCATTAAATCAGTCCCTATCTGACGCATAGTTTTTTCCGTAGCTGTTACTATGTCATCACTATCTAGTTTGTGCATACGATTGCCCGGCTTGGTATAATCTGGCTCTAATTCGTTTTCATCGTAAAATTGATATTCTTGAGATCCGCGTTTTTGCCTGCCCGCTTCATCTAAGTCCGTTTCTTTTATAGAATTTAGCTCATTTGCCTTGCCTTCCGCTCCGTCCATTCCTTCAATAGACTCATGGTGCTTTCTTGATTTAATTTGCTCCATTGCATTATCATTTTGCTTTTTCATGTTTTGTAGCAGCGCATCCTTATCCTCGATATGCTTATCAAACAAATCCGTGACTTTGTTAATTTGGGTTTGTATGGCAAGTGCCTGATGGTCAGCGCACAAGAACAAAATTAAACTTACAAACTTGAGGATTTTCTTCATTTGAGGCACTCCTTTGCATTTGCAGTTAAATCGCCTTGTGCGGCAAATGTTTCTAAAGCGGCTTTGATCGTAATGTGACCCGTTATTTTATCAAACCTATCTCTAGCCGTTTGCTCGGAAAACATTGAAGCAGGAACTGTAAGCACTATTGCAGGAACGGCTTTAATACCAAACTTTGCGAATGCTTCGTCATCTATTTGCATTGCAACAGGGTATTGCGCGTCTGATATACTCATGACTAAATCGGTAATCTTGCGAAAGCTCCCTTGCGGCAAGCCGCAAAAAACTAGCACGCCGTTATAACGATGCGCTTCTCTAACGTAGGATTTAAGCGACTCCCTTGACATTGAGCTAGATACGAATATCTGTAATAGAGGTCTTGGTTTTAATACCGATTCCCTTAAATCTTGATCAAAGTCTTTATCTCCCATGCTGTTCTTAAAGTTTTCCATGACCATTTTATGATCGCGCTCGGCAATGCCTTTTGCCCATTCAAGATCAGACTCTTCAGCTAAAGTAGTGTTTGCAATCAAAGTGCAATATATTAATATTAAAATGCGCAGCAATTCCTCTTCCTCCATATTACATAACTCCAATCCTGACCGTCCCAAGGATATTCCCTGAAAGAACTATAGGCCATATCCGACAAACCAAGCGGCCAGCAACCGATTGCTCCTTTTGTAGTTTTCGGATAGACCATTTGTAACTTGTACTGACTTTTCTTGATTTTAAGTGCGGTTTGTTTCTTGCAGATTTTACCGTTAATACTGGCATCGGTTGTGCTGGTACTTTTAGCAAGCCCTACGCGGTGCATTTTTGCCAGAATTCTAGATGTTAGCAGTGAACTATTTTGCACTCCGCCTACATGATCGGCATTAGCTCCTGAAAAAGGATAAATATTTCCCCAGCAGCCGCTGCACCAAAAAAGCTCGTCTCTTGGCATGTCTACCGTTGCTGCAACGCAGTCAAGTACGCATGCCGCTTGCGCTAGAGGATTGCCGAACAAAAAGGCTTCGGGGTTTAATAATGTCTGTATTTTTTCGTCATTCCACATAGGGTCTAACTCAGACAAATAAGCTACGTCAAAAGTTGCTTGCTCTAAACAGATAAGGTCGGTGATTAATTCTAGCCAATATATAAGGGGATATACGTAATAATGCAGATGATAGAAACTATTATGCGCCATTCTATCGCCGTGAGATCTATTGTAAGTACCCATGCTGGTAACATTGTTTGAGCCAAGGTCGATGCCTAGCCCCACCATACAATACTTGCTTCTGGTAACGTCCACCATTCTTGCAGGCTCCCAAAATCCTAAAGTGATGCCCGGAATAGGAATAGGTTGACCGCCTTTGCTGCAAGCGCATAGAGGAGAAGCAGGATTCTTGGTGTCTCTTTTAGCAGGCGACATTCCGCCGCCTACTTTAATCGCCTGACCGATAGAAATCGGTAGCAGGCATGACCAACAAACGTCCGTAATAGGATTGACGAATCTGCTCTGACAGGATACACTGCCAAACACTGATGTCGGTATAATAATAGATATTATTAATACTATTACATATCGGTATAGGTCTTGTAGCCGGTCTTTAGTTGTCCTCCGCCAAGATTTCAAACTAAAGACCGGCAGGTGCTGAGGTCGTTTCATTTTTTACTGTTTTGTTGTTTATTATTTCGTGGGTCGTGCTTCGTAACTTCTTTGATAAAATTGTCAGAGCTATCTTTTGCTATATCACTTACCTTGCCGGATTTTAAAACTTCACAATATTGACACCATGCAAAACATGTTATCTGCTTAATTTGCAGCAAAAACAAAAAGATACTCATAGGGCATATAACGTAGTACCCGATAGGATACCCAAGGCAAATAACACCTATTTTGCTTGTTACAATAGCAAGCAGCGAGACTACAACGGTAATTGCTCCTACTATTGCAAGTAGCACTAATTTTGTATTGTAATTTATTAGAGCAGCTAAAATTGAAATGAAGCTCAATAACATCACGTAATACTGCGGCGTTACCGTCATATCAAAATTTTGGTTAGAGGAATAACTCATACCGAGCATTGACCAAGTCACGTAAGTTAGAATAATTAGCACAATATTTGACGGTGACTTTAACATTTTAACCGCGCAATTTTTTACCGATTCTAAGTTGCCGTAACATTTGTCTATATTTTGATTTTTACCGTTCATAATGACCTATTTTTTAATTAAATTAGCTTTCATATTATATCTGATCCTCAAAATTAAACTCACTATGATTTCCAAGGCTTTGTATAAATTGCTGCATGTCCAGATCATTAGATGATTCGTTCATCATAGACGTAGTATTTGAGAGTAAGGCATTTAACCAATCGTTATCTTCGTGATCTACTTTTTGCTCTTGGGTTTTAGGTTTTGTGCTAGCTGTAGAGGTAAAAGTTTGTGGGTTTTGAAAACTTTGCACTAAATTCTTTAGATAAGGATCAATCTTTTCTTCTTCCTCTTCTAACTCCTTCACTTTCTTTAATTCGAAAATCGGGTCTTTAATTCCCATCAACTCTTGCATAAGCTCATAATGCTTATCCATTGATTCAAGAGATGTTTTTGTGATATTCGGCACAAAGCCTTCCGCAAGCTTTAAGTTTTGCATCGCATTATCTAATGATTCTTGCTGATACTTGTGTAAATCGCTAGGGTTTGATAAAAGAGCTTTTAGCTGCTTATTGATTACTTTGTTTGCCCCAAGGCTTTGATCTAGATCGTCTTCATTATCTAGATATTGCGGCATATCGGAAAACTCTGTACCATTATTAAGAGCTTTCATTAATTCATCAATCCCGTAATCAACTTCGTATCCGCTAAACTTTTTCATATATGTTGAACAACGAACTAGATTGCCATCACTCTTATCTACCTGCCCCTCAGAATCAATAAATTTTCTCACCGCTGGAGCTCCTACTAAATGACCGCCTGCAAGCATAGCTGATTTAGTAAGTAATATACCTCCCACCTCTTTGTCCTCATAAAAATGATAATTTCTTAAATAGAACCAGATTTTTTGATGATACTCACGAACTGCAATATTTTGAACAAGGGAGCTATTCAAAAAATCATCCCTACTATCGATACCGTTCTTGCCAGACCAACTGGAAGTCCAATCATTATTATACTGCGCCCCTTTTTCTTGTCCTAGTTTAGGATATTTTTCATTATAGTATTCAACATCCACCAAAGCCGCCTCTCCCATTTGATACAACCCTATATAACCCTTGCTATTTACTACTTTAGAATTATTTGAAGATTCACTCATCGCTAAATCTTGGTAAAAATCTTTCTTCTTAGACATAATTAAACTCTCCTTTTTTGTGTTGTGTTATTTATATAAATCGTATTTTGCGCCAGTGAAGCGCCATATACGATCTCCGCTATTGCCCTCAAATAATAAGTCTGAATAACCGAAGCTAGAACTCTTTAATATCCAAACATCATTGATACCTACTAATTCTAGAATTTTTTTGTATTTTTTACCTTCGGTTTTATGTTTTATCGGCTTGATGATAGAAAATGGACAACCGAGGCTACCACAATACGCCCTACTACTATAGTAAGCTAAAATCTCCTTCTCCCCATCATTGTCTATATCGTATAAAAAAATACCAATCTCATCTTTCTTTAGGGGTTGCATATCATCTACGCCATATTCCGTTTCGGCTTGATATGCAATTTCTCGCTCTATTTCATAATTACGTTCATCGTAATCATATTCCAGCTTAAAGCCCTTTAGTTTTTGTACTAAATCATCAATCCCATAATTAACTTCATAACCGCCAAAACGTTTTAAATATTCGGTAGAATTAATCAAATTACCGTTTTGTATATCTACTACTCCTTTATTGTCTACAAAACTCTTAAGCTCTAGATAACCTACCAAATGAGCCGCCGATATCATGCCCGATTGACTAAGCACTATATCTCCTACTTGCAGCGAATCGTATTGATGATAATCTTGCAAATACTGCTCCCAAATTATTTTATGGTACTCACGTACTGCAACCTCTTGTACAACCTTATTATTTAAAAAATTATCTTGTGTGTTTATTCCATATTTTCCAGTCCACTTATTTGTAGTTTTATCAATATAGAAGGTGGATTTTAGAGCGTTTCTGTCCATTTTATAAAGCCCTACAAAACCATACTTATTTGCTATCTCTACTCCTCTTTGCATATACCAAAGACTAGGTAAAACTTCACGTTTTACTCCAAAAGCATCATCTATGCATCCTTTGCCCCAATCGCTTTCTTTGATCGCTTTGCTTACTTTATAAATAGCACCGCTGCATGACCAGATGTAAATGCCCCTTTTGTCTTCTATTAATAAGTCATTATATCCTGAAGTTTTAGTCTCTAATATCTTGATGCTCGGATATATTTGTCCTTGTGCGATAGAGTTATATTTTACATTGCTTGTTGAATCGACATTATCATTCTGCTTTAAGATATGAAATTTACAACCGCTACTGCCGCAATATCCGTCATTTTGCAAATATGTTATGATCTCTTTCTTCCCGTCATTATCGATATCTTGTAAATCAATACCGATATTTGACTTATCAAGCGGATGAAATGCATCGAACTTATAATTTTGTTTGTAATATTCATACGCAATCTCACGCTCTTTAGGATAGTTCTCATAGTCAAACTTAACTTCACGCCCGTCTAATTGCGTCTCTACTTGTTCTGAATTAGTATTACCTGCCTTGCATAAGTAAAGCGGATGGACTAGCAATCCAATTACTAGCAAGGATGTTATAGCAAAATTGTTAAATATTTTTATTGTCATGAATATTTAAAACCTTTCTGCTACATCAAAACTAATTGCCGTAATGCATGTAATTACCGCAATCGCAAACAATTCTAAGCTTTTACTTGCACAAAACACCGATATACAAAACAATAAAGCTAAATTTTGTGAGCCGCTTAATATATTAAGCTGCGTTGCAAGTAAACATATCAATACCGCTATAGCAAAAATAATACTGCTTCTGTTTTTGCTAATAATCATTCTGGTATTAGCTCTTTTGTTAAATATTGCTCCAAAAATGCTAAGCAGGACTTGTATAAAAAACAAACAACCGAAGATGCCAAAAATACATATGAAATGAACAATTATACTTTGCTCATTAAATGTTAAATCTTGATTTATCAAACCCATAACTTTTAATAG
>NZ_JARJFB010000012.1:0-19711 GCF_034554655.1 Candidatus Megaera venefica | reverse complement strand
GGCCTGCCTTGCCAAGCTTTAACATCGTCCATGACATCATCAGTAATTCTACTAACAAGGCTTTCGCTAATGTCAGCCCCGTATAGTTCCTGAATCTGAAGTTTAATATCTGATAGACTCATTCCTTTGGCGTATAAGGATAGAATTTTTTGATCTAAACCTTCAATTCTTGTTTTTCTTTTGGGAATGATTGCAGGTTCAAACTCAGCATCTCTATCCCTTGGAACGTCTATTGTAATAAGGCCATTATCAGTGATTAGATTCTTTTGAGATACACCGTTACGGGCGTTATTAGAAGTGATAATACGATCGTATCTGTCATAACCTAGATGATTATTCATCTCTGCCTGTAAAGCTTTTTCCACAAGACGTTTTGTTAGTTGTTTCAATAACCCGCCTTTGCTTAAAACATTCGATAGATCTACTTCTTTACTTACCAGTAAATCTATCGCTGCGGATATAGCTTCATTATTCTTATTATTGATAGTGTTTTTAGTCATATTTTATTCCTCTTAGTTATATTAATTGATTATATAACCTATAAGGAATTTACACACTTAGATGGACAGACCCTCTAGTACAAGAATTTGATACTGTATTGCGAGTCAATAAGAAATTATACTATGGAACTGTTAATAAAATAATTTATAATCCATGAACGCTCACAACTCATACCCAGTCTGATTCTTGGATTAAAATAACCAGTAGAGGTTGGGACTAAGAAATAAAATCTACTTAATCTTAAGGTGACAGCTTGTATCTATATATTCAATAAATCCATTGTTAATCTGGTTGAATTAATTTTCTGCGAAATTTGCCTTTATCTTCATATTGTTTTTCTGAGTTAGATAACCAACAAGCTCTTGAAAAACGCCCTCTTTAATTACGTTTGAAAAGTGGTCCCCAGCATTCTTACGAATTTTATCTGCCATAATTTTGCTACTATTTACTCCCTTTAGATATGCAAAATAAGCTTTATTATCAGCGTTTATAATATTAGTCGCATTATTAAGTTTAATAGTGAATATTTCCTTTAATAAATCAGCTGGTAATTTATTTTCTATCGGTAAATCGGCTCTAGTAAAAGATAAATTTTGAACTATAGAAATACCTTTTGAGCTTAAAATACTTTTATCAATTTTACTCAAATTAAAACCGTTTATCTCTTCTTTTAGAGCTTTCATGTTAGCAATTGCAAGGTCTCTTTTTTCTATTGTATCTTTAATATTTTTTTCAACTTCTTCAAAGCCTTGTTCTCTGGTTTGTGTTACTGATTTTAAACTAACTAACAGAATTTCAGAAGTGTCCTGAACTTCCATAGGATAAGACACCTCCCCTTCTGCCATTTCAAAAACACTATCAGCCAGTTCTATGTAATCGGCTTGTGAGCTAGCACTCATGTCAGAGAAATTAATATCATTCCCACTTATTATTTGTAGATCATACTTGTTAGCAATTTCAGTTAGCGTAAGACCACTTGAAACATCTTCTTCAAAATTTTTAGCAAGCTCATTAGAGAGCTCTGCTATTTTTTCACTACTGAACGCTTCTCTGACCTGATCCTTAACCTCAGAGAATTTTTTTGATTCAAATTCATCTTTGTATTCCTCAAAATAATTTCTTATATCTTTATCACTAATATTTAATTTTTTTTCTAAAAATTTTCTATCAGCTTTCACATATTCAAAACTTCTGAGCTCAGGTATTACAAACAAAGATTTATTTTCCTGATAAAACTGCAAAAGCTGTTCATTGGAAATATCATTTGGTTTATACCCATTTGGCTTGAATCCTAGATCTACAGAAAGTACGTCTACAACCCTAGTTTCTGACATATAATTAACAATATTTTCTGTCATCATTTCAGGCGGGTTAAAAGCGTCCATGAATGTACCCAACATCGTACTCGTTATTAAATGATGTTTTACAGAAGCTAGATATTCCTCCTCTTTTGCCAATGAATTGTTAAAGGCGGCTTTAAATACACTTAAGTCAAACTCTCCATTCGAATTTTTAAAGAACGGTGTCTTTTTCACATATGCAATAACTTTTTCATCGCTTATATCAAATTCATAATATTTTGCTAAATACTCAATCATCGAATCATTAATTAGCTTCTTCAAAACTGAATTATCTATACCTAGTTCAGCTATATTTTCTTCCGTTAAATTAATCCCGTTTTGTCTTTGAAGAAAGTCCACTTCTTTTGCTTTTGCAACATGAAATTCTTCAAAAGATATTGAGTCAGCGTCACTAAATGAAACTACGTCTCCAGAACTATTACCGTTGATAAATGCTGCACCCCCAACACCAACAAAACTTAAGGCTATTAAGCCAAGCAATATCCTGACTAATAAACTATCTGCACCTTTCCTAAATTTTGATATCATAAAAAATTTCTATTTACTTATTTTAGTATATCGAACTAAAATAGTGACCTAACTCAATAACTGCAAGTAAATTTTCCTATGAACCGAATCATTATTGCCAATTGGAAGATGAATATAAAACTTGGTGAGGCAATTGCTCTCGCCCAGAAATTTGAATCATTCAACCATTCATCTCAATTTTTTCTCGCCCCTCCAACGCCATACCTCTCTTATCTCTCTAAGGTATTAGTAAAAACTAAAATATGCGCACAAGATGTCAGTTCTATAAAAGAACTAGGAGCATATACAGGGGAAAACTCTGCTACAATTATCAAAAGTTGTGGTGTAAATTACTCAATAATAGGGCATAGTGAAAGAAGAACAAATCAACGAGAAAGTAATAGTATTGTTCGTAAAAAAATTGAGAGTTGTATAGAAGCTGGAATCACACCCATAGTCTGTATTGGAGAAACCCTTGAATCACGCCAAAACAAAAATTTCAAAGAATTTCTTATTGAACAAATTAATTCTTCGATTCCAAGTAATGCACACAATCTTATTATTGCCTATGAGCCAGTGTGGGCAATTGGCTCAGGAATTGCTCCAAAACCAGAAGAGATATATGAGATAGTTGAATTAATCAAAAAAAGTGCTAGAGTGGAGCTGGTTGCAAAAAATGCTCAGTTGGTGTATGGTGGATCTGTAAGCTCGAAAAATTTTGCTGAAATCATAACAGTCCCTGGACTTAGCGGCGTTTTAATGGGTTCTGCTTCACTCGATGAAAGTGAAATGAGCTCTATACTTAATCAAAAATAATAGCATCATGTTAAATACTTTACTTTTTATACATTTAATCATTGCCCTACTCCTTGTTGTGGTTATTTTACTACAAAAAACTAGCACAGATGGCTTGAGCGGGATTGGCGGCGGCGGCAATAATATGGGATTAATGAGCGGAAGATCTGCCGCAAATTTTTTAACTAGGACTACCGTTGTTTTAGGAGTTATATTTTTTGCAAACGCACTAATGCTGGCTAATTTGTCATCAAAATCTAACAAAGGTATCTCTAGCAAGATTGAAAAATCAGAACAGTCACCTGTTGAAAACTCCACTGACGAGAGTTCTTTGCCAATTGCCAAGTAATTATTAAAGTTCTAAAGAAATACAATGAATAATATTGTTAAAGTAGCCGACATCTCGATTGCAAATAATTTACCTTTTGTTCTAGTAGCCGGACCATGTCAAATTGAAACTCTAGATCATGCTCTATTTATTGCAGAGAGTATAAAAAAAATTACAAACAAACTTGGAATTTCTTTTATTTACAAATCATCTTTTGACAAAGCAAACCGCACTTCTGCGAAAGCACAAAGAGGCACTGGTATTGACGAAGGGCTTAATATTTTGGCAAAAGTTAAATCTGAAATTGGCTGTCCAATTTTGACCGATATCCACAATGAGGGACAGTGCAAACCTACCGCAGAAGTAGTTGATGTACTTCAAATACCAGCTTTTTTATGTAGACAAACCGATTTATTAAAAGCAGCAGCGGATACTGGTAGAGTTGTAAAAGTCAAGAAAGGACAGTTCTTAGCACCATGGGATATGAAAAATGTTTATGATAAGCTGGTGAGTTTTAATGCCAAGGGTATCATATTGACAGACAGAGGTACTTCTTTTGGATATAATACGCTTATCTCAGATATGCGAGGTCTTGAAATAATGGCCGAAACTGGGGCTCCTGTTTTTTTCGATGCAACTCATTCCGTGCAGCAACCAGGTGGCATAGGGTCTGCTAGCGGTGGTCAAAGGCAATATGTAGAGTTACTTGCCAGATGCGCTATTGCAGCAGGTATAGCAGGTGTTTACTTAGAAGTTCATCAGGATCCTGATAACGCCCCTAGTGATGGCCCATGTATGCTAAAATTAGAGTCTCTTGAAAAGACCATTTCAACGCTCAAAAAATTCGATGAATTACGTAAAAATATGTAGCTATACGTGTTTTACCTAACAAAACTATAATATACTAAAATAAAAATTAAAGGTTCTTTTATGCGTTGTTTATCTTACTGCACAGCTTCAGAATACATAATGGATGGTCTCACTGATCATTTAATAAGTAAAGGCTTTGTGTTGAAGCACTTTGATGATGTTATCTTTGCTAAGATGGAAAATAATGATGATATTGATATATTCCTTTTTCCATTTGGATGCATTACTATCTGGGGAACTGACGAAGCTCAAGAAAAATTTATACTTCAAGAACTCAAGGGTTTTGAAACAGATAGCCTTACTGAGGTAATGTCTGATCCAATAAACTTTGAATATCATGAAAATGCTGATAAAGACCATGGTAAAACATTTATTGACGAAGAAAGAAACAGGATAATTCTTAGCAATAAATCTGAATATATAAAACTATCCATTTCTCATGCCCTGGCACAATCTGTAAAGTTAATTGTTTTGGAACGCTCTGTTAGCCAAATTCTTGAAAAAACCGCTCCTATTCAAAAGGAATTAGCTAATACTGGCAGCGTATCTTTATCAAAAAAAGAAATATCCAAGCAGATTGGTCAACTTTTTAGCGAAAGATACTCCATTAATCTTCATAGCGATATTCTAGATACTCCAGAATTCTTCTGGCGCAGACCAAGTTACGAACCACTATATTTGATGACAGCTGAATTCCAAGATATAAGTGTAAGGCAAGGTATACTGAATCATCGCCTAGATATTATCCAAGAATTATATAACATACTATCAAATGAACTTAATTATAAACATTCAGCAAGGCTAGAAATAACCATTGTTGTTTTAATTGCCATCGAAGTAGTACTAGCTTTATCACACAACGATGCTATTTCTAAATTTCTAAATTTATATGGAATAATGAGGTCAATAAATATAATAAATTTTTGACCTCATAAAACTTCTGCGCTCTATTCACATGGTCAATTATATTAGCTCCAGAAAATTGGAACGGAACCATTTTAATACAGTTGAATCTATTTTAATACAGATAGATGCTTTAAATTATATCAAGCAGGGGCTATCTAATGTTAGTATATTTGTACGCTCTTTTAGAGAAAATACAAAGCTTCTATACATAAATAAACTTTATGGAACATTCGAATAATTTAACAGTCATTAAATGCAAATATTTTCTAAAAAAATTTTTGCTTTATTTTTTATACGGAAGTGCCGGCGCAGTTTTCCCTTTTGTTTTTGGCGTTGTACTAGGTATACCTTCAATATCCCTAGCTGCTGTTGCTCTTGCAATTGCTGACTTAATCAATTTAGAAGTAGGTGAAGACAAGAAACCGCCAATAGTTTTCAGTAAAGCACATACAACAATTTTATATGTGCTTATAGCATTGGTAATTTCTTATACTACTATAATTTTTATCATTAGTAATCACTAACTGATTCAAGTATTTACGGCTTCAATCCATTAACTTGACGGTGCCGCCCCATCATATATGGCGGTGTTGCGTGAATCATTATGAATCATGCAACAGGGCCCACTGGATTCTATAAAGGGAATTTCTTTTTAATTCCCTTTATAGTTGAAAGCTTTATTAATATTCTGCCATATCTAGATGGCCCTCATCGTGCTCTCCAATTAATTTGGCACTATTACTTTCTGCATCTGCATTAATTAAATTAGAAGGTAGTAAAGATTGAATAAGTTTCATTAGGTTATCCGGCGATATTTGCTTCTTTAGTTCTATCACCTCATTTTCTAATTTTTGATATTTTTCTTTTAATTGTTCATTCGTTTCTTTTAATTGCTCATTCTCTTCATGTAATATTAATTCATTTTGACAATGTGGATCGTTTATAAGTTTTTCATAATCTTTAATAAAACTAGATATTGTGATTTTTAAATCTCTAGGTAAAATTATAGCGTTTAACTTTTGTACTGCGTGTAGTACCGAAGTATGTTTCTGCATTAGGTATGGTAATTTCTCTACACCATTTAATACTGTTTCCTTACTTAATTCTTCATAGATCGTTCCTCGGACTTTATATTGAGGATTTTTAGCCATAAATTCAGCTTCTTTGGAGCTTTCTTTTGCAAAATTTGGATCAATCTCTCCCCTCAACAATTTATAGCTTATTGGCTTGATACCATAAGCTTGAACTAATTGTCCTTCTAGATCGTCAAAAACTTCTTGGAATACCTCCTTCCCGTCTGCAATCATTTTTTGCCATTGTTCTAGTACATCATTGCCAATTATTTTAGAATATTTTTGGAAGGTTGAAGCCAAATATTTATCATTGGGCTTCCCTTCCTTGATTAGGATGCCTTTAAATATTTGTACAGCAAATTCTTGATGGTTTTTGAACAGGGTCTCAAGAGAAAATAGTTTATCTTCATCTACGTATTTACCTTTAATGAAATCAGTAATAACTTCGGCTACTAATAGCAGATTCTTTACTATTGATGTATCTGGTATTTCATTAATATTATCAATTTGTACTCCATTAATAAGTAAAAGTTTAACGATTTCTAAATATTGAGACATTATTTTTGCCGCGTCAACACCCGAATAAGAACCAAAAAGAAGTGTTTGGGCAGAAACAGAAGGTGTGTGTTGTAAGAATGCTTTAATAGTATTGGGTAAAAGCATGTTATCTTCTTGCAAATCAGCCCCTTTATTTATTAGTAACTTCACTACTTCATAGCGACCATGTCGTGCTGCAACAGATAAAGGCGTTTCTCCTATGTACTTACCGTCGACAATATGAGTATTAATATCGGCTCCAGCATTTATCAGTAATTCCACTACTTCATAGTGGCCATTTTTTGCTGCTAAGTATAAAGGAGTTTCTCCATCTTCTTGAGAAATGTCAAAATCAGCTCCAGCATTTATCAATAACTCAACCACTTTAATGTTGCCATTATTTGCTGCAATAGATATAGGGGTTTGTTTTTTATCATCCGCAGTCTCATCCTCATAAATAGGAGGATTTTTAACATCAGCCCCCTTAGTTATTAGTAACTCCACCACTTTATCGCGGCCCTTTCTTGCTGCTAAATACAAAGGAGTTAATCCAATGGCCCGGCTCGCTGGGCTGTTAACATCAGCCCCCTTAGTTATTAGCAACTCCACCGCTTTATCGTGGCCCTCTTCTGCTGCAATGGCTAAAGGTGTTTGTCCATCCTCATCACCATGAGTAGTAGGAGTTTTAAAATCAGCCCCCTTATTTATCAGTAACTCCACCACTTTAGTATGGCCATTTTTTGCTGCTAAATATAAAGGACTTTGTTCTTCATCATCATCAGAATCATCATTATTAGCATTAGTACTACTACTAGTATTAAAATTAGCCTTCTTACTTATCAACAACTCCACTACTTCATAGTGGCCACTTTGTGCTGCAACTGCTAAAGGAGTGTGCGGACCATAAATATAAGGTATGTAAATAGGAGTTTCAAAATCTGCCTCCCTACTTATCAACAACTCTACCACTTTAGTATGGCCATTTTTTGCTGCTAAATATAAAGGAGTGGCTCCTTTGAACTTACCACCAGCAACAGGAGACTTAAAATCAGCTCCAGTATCTATCAACAATTCCATTACCTTTAACGCTCCATACATGGCAGCTATACTCATGTCTGAAGTGTCATCTGGGATAGTAGCTTTATTTTCTTCTTTTAATGCCTGAAACTCGGCCATTATTTGTTCTTTATCTTGCAGAGACAAGGCTAACTCAGCATTCTTTTTTCCAATTTTATTGTTATTAGAAATTTCTTCTTCGCGTGCTCTTTTCATAAAAATACTCTTATATATTGTTAATATACATCGTTAACACATGTATTAAGATATATTAATCTATATTAAGATTCAACGCAAGTTAATTTACTTTAGTCATGTGATTTATATGCTTATCATTAATTTTTTTAAATATTAGAAAATGAAAAGAATTAACCCTAAAGAATTGGAAGCATGTTAGTTGGGATTTTAAAAAGGTTCTTGTTACATTGATTCATATAACAAAAACTAACGGAGATACATCAAACTTGATTTATACTTTAAGTCAAATAAAGATGTGTGATTTAAGTAAGTTAATAAATTTGCTTGCTGTAGCACAAGATGAAATTATTGAATCCGTAGAGGTAGATTACACCAAAAAAACTTTTGAAAGCTTTGAAGATATTTTAGGGTTAATCCCATCTGTAGCTTTCTCAAGCCTAGATGATAAAATGCCTTTGGCTTTTATCAAATGGAAAAATGACCTTACTAATAAGGCTTTAATTATAGATCCTGAGCAATGGTGTGCTTATACACAAAAGATACAGGGGATATTTAATAAAATATTTGCTGAGCATGCAGATGGCATCACTAACTCTAGTTATCATTTTACCGATGGTTTAAAATTAAAGATTATAGATCCTTTAATTCAAAAAATTATGAGCAAAGATGAAGTAAATGAAGATATACAAGAGCTGTGGAAAAATATTATAGCACAGGGAGCCGCTTTACTTGCGGCAGAACTTTTTGACAAAATTGTAGCTGGAGAAAAAGCAGTCGACTCAATAGAACAAGCGGTTTATGACTATCCATTATCCTTTGGTAAGCTTCCATTATTGGATGTAAGCACAATCAAGTATTATCATGCTTTGATCCGCCAAAAATACGGAGAGAAGGACGCTAATCAATTTGCTTATCTCCTACAAGATAACTGTACATTAAATCATGAAGTAAAAGAGTATTTACATTGTATTCATGACAATACAAGTCATGATGATAATATCTCATTGCACGGAAATATACTAGATTATTCATAGGAGATTCGCTATGAGGGGAATTAAAAAATGAGGTTCCCCTTATAGCATTTGCAAGGGTTTAACAGCACCGTCACGTTAAAATTGAGTGATCAAGAAATACCTCATCGGTTTTCAAGTTTATAGCTAAGTAATAAATTAATGTATAAGAAGGCATAAATTCGATAACTTATACGCGCTACTACACTATATTATACTCTAAGAAAGCTACTAAGAACCGTTATTTATATACAATTTATAGAAAGTTACATTGGCGAATGGGATAAGTATCTGCTAGCCCAAGCAGCAAGGACCGCAGCAACATACTTACTATCGGCTGGACTTTTCATAAGTAAATGGTCTGCTTTATCTAGAGAAATAAAACTCTTCGGGTGCTTTGCTAGCTCATAGATCCTTTGGGCGTTCTCTATGCTTACCGTTTCGTCTACAGGTGAGTGCATAACGAGCAAGGCCTTTTTCAGATTCTTAATTTTGCCTGGCATATCTTGGTTAGAAATGTCATCAAGGAATTGTTTTTTTATATTAAATTTCTTGCCACCAAGAATAACTTCCGCCTCTCCTTTTTCATTTATTTCATCTATATGATTTACAAAATTATGCTGTACATGCGCAGTATCGCATGGTGAGCCTATCGTTGCCACTGCTCTTACTTCAGGAATTTCTGAGGCTGCGGCAATCGCTGCCGTACCACCTAGGCTGTGACCAACCAGAATTTGAGGGGCTTGATAATTTTCTCGCATAAAATTAGCTGCCGCTATAATATCTTTTACATTAGAAGAGAAATTGCTATTGGCAAAGTCACCCTCACTCGCTCCAAGACCAGTATAATCAAATCGAAATAAAGCTATATTCGCTTGATTTAAAGCTCTGGCTATCCTGCTAAGCGCAGTTATGTCTTTATTACCGGTAAAATAATGTGCAAATAAAACATACGCATCTGGTCGTTCTGGTGAGTCTAGTCTCGCAACCAAGGTACTTCCTAAAGAACCTTCAAATGTAAGTTTATTACTAACTATTGATGATAAAGTCATAGTGATTTATAAAATTTCCTTAAATTAACTTATATATTCTACAACGAACACTTAAAAAGGTCAATAAACCATTATCTTGCCTTAAAAATTTGTTGTTTATAAATTGTTAATCTTTCAGATCTAAAATGTAATTATATTAAATCAAATAAAAATTTATCCGGAGGAAAAAGTGATAACAGTTTTGATCTTAGTAGCTATTTTAGCACCTATGCTTCTCGTGTTTTCTGATAGAGCTATTGAAAACATTAGTCCACGGGGCACTTTAGCAAATTTATCTGACGAAATGGACGACATTATGGTATCTGTGAACGATAATGAAACCGCGCAACGCTAACTGAAACTGCACTTTGTAAGTTCCTTGCGAACGACGAAATCAGTGACAAAAAATATCGTAAAGCTGAAACTGTACCGTTTCTTTATCTTGCCATTTATTTACTTTTAGCCTACCCAATATAGACAATTTGTAAGAGGTTCGGGATAGTAATATTTTGCCAATCTCAGTATCAACGGAATTAAATGCTATGGCTGAAAGCGGTTTTGAGCTATGGGACTCTTTAATTGGAGCAAAAATCACCTTAATATGCTTTGAACCCACAATATCGCTCTTAAGCACGTAAACATCAGAAAATCTAAATATTGGTGCTGGATTACCGTTACCAAATGGCTCTAACCTGTCTATTTCTGCTAGCAACTCAAGGCTAGTAGCAGAAGTTGAAAGGTCAATGTCGTAAAGCTCACGCAAATGAAAATCTGTAGATTGCAAATCTTTAACAAACTCTTGGTTTAAAAATTGCTTAAGATCTTGAATTTTGCCCTCTTCTACAGTAAAGCCAGCTGCCATTGCATGCCCCCCACCTACAACTAGCAACCCTCTTTGCTTTGCTTCTATAATTTTACACCCAAAATCAACCCCTTTAATTGAACGACACGAAGCTTTGCCGACGCCGCTATTTAAAGCAATAACCGCTACTGGCTTATTGTATTTCTCTTTCAGCCTACCTGCCACAATACCAATAACTCCAGGATGCCAATTATTGCCAACTATAAAAAGACCAGGATCGTGAATTTGCTCCTGAGCCAAACTCATTGCCTCTTCAAGTACCGTATATTCAATAGCTTTACGCTCTTCATTATATTTATCAAGCTCTGTAGCAATATCTAAAGCTTCTTGATCTGAAGTGGTTGACAAAAGATGTGCTCCAAGCCAAGACTTACCTACCCTTCCGCCAGCATTGATGCGTGGCCCAAGGATAAACCCAAGATGATAGCAATTTGGAATTTCTTGGATGTTGGCAATGTCAGATAAAGTTCTATAGCCAATGTTTGCTCTATTTTTAGCTATTTTTAAACCTTGTGCAACAAATGCACGATTAAGGTCCGTTAGTTGCATAACATCACAAACCGTACCTAATGCTACTAGATCAAGATATTGCATAAGATCAGGCACTTGGAGGTTATTCTTCTGAAAAAAATCAATTTCTTTAAGGGATTTGCATAACGCTACTGCAAATAAAAATGACACCCCTACAGCGGCTAAATTTTTGTAACAACTTTTCTCATCCAAACGATTTGGATTAATAACAGCCACAGCATTTGGCAAATCATCTAAGCTTATGTGGTGATCTATTACTATTACATCCAAACCTAGACTTGTTGCATACTCCAAAGCCTCAAAGGCTACTGATCCACAGTCGACTGTAATAACTAGTTTTGTCCCCTGAGATTTAATTTTTTGCATGGCTTCTAGGCTTGGACCATACCCTTCTGTAATACGATCAGGAACATATATGCTTGCATTAACAGCAACATCTCTAAATAGGTTTTTTAAAAGAGCCGCAGAAGTCGCCCCATCTACATCATAGTCAGCGAAAATACATATTTTTTCATTAGTGTTTATTGCCTTAATTGTTCTATCAACAGCCTTTTCCATATCCAATAGATGAAATGGATCAGGAAGTAAGGATTTAATTTTGGGGTTAAGAAAATGCTCAGCCTCGGCAACAGATGAAACACGAGTGGATATTATTCTGGCAAGAAAATCATCAATTCCAAGATAGCGTTTAAGCTCAGAAACCAGATTCTCATCATAAGAATGCGCTGACCAATATTTTCCTAAAATTGACTTATTCACTATACCTCATGCTAAACGGTTTAATTGAGTTGCATGACCTAAAAATACTGTCATAAACAACCACACCGTTTTCCTGAAAAAATGCTGTCATGCTGAACTTGCTTCGGCACTTCATTGCCTCGGGTAACCTGGTCAAGCCAGGTGACCGTTAACAGCAGACTATGACTATTGAACAATATGCTGGATAATATGATCAACGAAGACCTTAAGCTTACTAAACATGTATGGCAAAATAAAAATCATCCCAAAATACACAGAAATAATTTTTGGCACAAAAGTTAATGTTTGCTCTTGTATTTGGGTCAGAGCTTGCAACAAAGAAATGATTAAGCCAATTACCAAAGCAAGTATCAATACAGGAGCAGACACGGCTATCAAAACATATACAGCTTCCCTACTTATCTCAGCTACTACTCCAGCATCCATAAATCACCTTTTTTCTTTAGAACGGAGCTATTATATCTACAACTTGTGAACCAACTCTTGGCTGCTGAACATCACTTACAACACCTCTGCCACCATAAGAAATACGGGCCTCAGCCATTTGATTCGTCCTGATAGAATTATCACTAGTAATATCTTTTGGCCTGATAATTCCTGCAATTTTTACTTCTCTGAGTTCGTAATTAACTCTAACTTCTTGATGGCCTTGTACTACAAGATTTCCATTTGGCAAAACTTTAGTTACAACCGCAGCAATTTCAGTCTTTATATCTTCTTTACGCGAAATCGTTCCACTTCCCGAATTAGCACGATTCGACCTAGTACTTACTAAAGAATTTAAGTCTGCAGCTGTAGATAAATTAGCCTGTATAGCTTTTTCTTTACCAAATAACTTTGGTAACCCAAGACTGTCAGATCCGGTTCTATTTTGTTGGGTAGAATTATTTAAACTAGCATTGTCTTTTATCTCAACCACTACTCTTATGATATCCCCTACTTTCCAAGCCCTACTATCTCTGAAAAACGTAGTTGATCCTGGTTGCCATAAGGAATTTGTTTTACGCATATGCGCATGCTGCGATTGCAACCTTGCTTCTCTGCGCTCAATTTCTTCTTCATCCTCTTCAACTGTTGGAATTTCAATATTTTCAAACTGAGGGGCTTTACCAACTCTTTTTAAACGATCAACAGTTTCAGAGCAAGAAGAAATCACAAATAATGATATTATAAACAATAAAATTCTATTCATTTTCACCGCCTATCTTTACCGTGTTCTTATTTACAATTTGCCCAAGCAATACCACTCCAGAAGAGCTATTTTTTACTTTAATCATATCGCCAACAGCACCATTTCCCATAGCTATGCCTACTGTTTTTAAGTTTATAGCCCCCGAAGAGTAGATAATATTCACCGGATCGTTATTTTTTATAACATTCGGGCTGGTAACTTCATTAATCTTAAACATTTTACCTGCAGCTATATAGGTCTTAGCCTGCATTCCTACTACCTCATTAAGTTCAGAAGCATATTCGCTATTTAAACTATCTATTCTTACTTTCATCGTAGTTACATCAGATTGTTGTATAACATCGCCAAACTTAATATATCTAGCAGCAATTGGAGCCATCACATAAGAAAGATAACGCCCGGATAGTGTTTCAGCTTTTCCGTCATTATAGTTAACTCGAACTCTGAAACTAGAGTTTTTGGGCTCAAATTGTTCAACAATAATTGAATCAATCTTATCTTGTGCAGACTTGATTTTATCAAATTTACTTTTAGAACTATATTCTTGTTCAATAATTATACGATTATCTTGAATCTTTTCCTGGAGAAGGCCATTTATGGTTTTACTAACGAAATCCTCATCTGCAAGCGCAAATAAGGTAAGCAAAGTAATGCAAAGAAAAAGTAAGGAGCTTAATAATTTCATTTATTTATTCATTCGATATTGGATGTACACCATATTTTCTGACAATATAGCACACATCCAATACTTGTCATAGTTTTTCAGCTCTATTATTTAATATTATTAGTAGCTTCCAATATTTTATCTTCGGTACTTATCACCCTCGTATTTAATTCGTAGGCTCGCTGAGCTTCAATTAATTTTGTAAGTTCTTCTACAGCCTTTACGTTTGAACCTTCTAAAAAGGTCTGTTTAAACCTTCCATTCAAGTCGTCTACTGCAACTGCTTCGCCAGAACCTACTGTTTCTACGAGTAAATTATTACCTATTGCTTCAAGCCCACTCTCATTCGGAAAAGTAAATATTTCCAATTGCCCAATTTCAATATTTTGTGCAGGATTAGCTGGATCCTGCACTGTAATCTGACCATTTTCAGCAATTTGAACATCCTCTAGGGCAACGTTTGCCGGTATGGAAATAGCTGTAGTTAACGAATTACCATCCTGAGTAACAATATTACGATCACTATCTAGTTTGAACGACCCAGCTCTAGTGTAACCTATTCTGTTATTTGGTAGAGTAACACCAAAATATCCTGGTCCTTTTAAAGCAATATCCAAAGGATGGAAAGTTTGATGCAAAGGACCTTGCTCAACTACCCTGTAGGTACCAATTACTCTTGTTCCCATACCAATCTGTACACCTGTTGGTCTTGGAGCAGCTTCGGCATTCTCCAAAATACCGGCTCTTTTAAGATTGATATAAAAA
The DNA here is from genome assembly GCF_034554655.1 of Candidatus Megaera venefica. Classification (NCBI taxonomy): domain Bacteria; kingdom Pseudomonadati; phylum Pseudomonadota; class Alphaproteobacteria; order Rickettsiales; family Rickettsiaceae; genus Candidatus Megaera; species Candidatus Megaera venefica. The sequence goes on along the minus strand of NZ_JARJFB010000012.1, from coordinate 4,765 downwards.
AGATCAGAGAATGAGGCTTCCATTCTTTTATAACCATCTGTATTAACGTTAGCCACGTTATTAGAAATAGTATCAATTCGTAACTGCTGTGCTTGCGCTCCTGTAACTGCTGCGCTCATTGCTATTGAAGACATAAATCACCTCTCTTTTTTACTACTTAGTTAATTTATTTATCGCCGATGTATCGGTCTCGTTTATATTAGTCATCAAATCAGTGGTTAATCCGTACGATCTCTGCATTTCAACTAGCTGAGACATCGCAAGCGCAGAATTAACATTCGAGCTACGAAGAGCCCCGGAAACTATAGTAAATTCCTCAAGTACTCGATCATTCCCTTCTATAGCATACAAGTTTCCACCTTCTTTTATAATAGGGTCTTTTAAATCAAATGCAAACACGCCTATTATAGCAATTTCCTCATTATCAACAAATACAGCTCCGCTTTCTGAAATTTCAAACGTTTGAAAGTCTGCTGGGATTTCAATAAAATTATTATCCGCTGTTAAAATCGGGTATCCAGCAGAATTTACTAAAACACCTTGGTTATTTATCACCATAGATCCATCAAGGGTATACCGTGGCCCTCTAGGTGTAATAACCTTAAAATAACCTTCTCCAACAACAGCTAAATCGGTTGGTCTATTAGTAACTTTGATTGGCCCTTGATCACCGCTTCTATAAGTCGTTTCTGGCCATGCAAAAGAGTTACTTCTGCGGGAATTTTGTATAACATCTACATTGCGAAATAAAATATTATCTTGTTCATAACCAACAGTATTAGTATTAGCAACATTGTTTGCCACGACTTCTAATTGTCTTTTTCTTGCTATCTGACCAGAAAGCGCAATATATGATGCATTGTTTGCAGATGCTGCATTGCATAAAAAGAACAGCTCAAATACCAAAAAAACCCAAAAGGATAAAGATACTTTGTTTATTAAAGCTTGCATCATATAATTGATCTTGATTTATAACTCAAATATTTCTTTAAATATTAGTTTACTTTAAGCCGATTTCTAGTTTAAGCACAGTAATACAGAAATTTTAGTAGAATATTTTTTAACTTTCATGTATTTTGTACTACAAGATTGCTATATAAGTTACTACAAAATATTAATATTTTCAACATAAAATTTAATAACTTCGATGAATGACGAGAATGAAGAAGAGCCACTAACTCCGTCGGAAGCTGGTAAATTTGGCCTCTCCGCAGAAAAAAAGAAGAAGCTGCAAAGAATTTTACTAATTGTCGCGCCAATTGTTCTTACAATAGTCGGCGCTATTTTCTTTTTCTTTTTTGTCATAAAAGGTCCTAAACCACCAGAAGAAGGGGAAGTTAAGCAACCAAAAGGAAAAGAACATGTACAACTTGATTCCAACACTTATTTAGATGTAGATCCTATTACCGTTGGCCTTTCTGGTGCTGGAGCAAAAAGGGAATATTTAAGAATGGATATAACAATGAGGCTTGGTACTGAAGAGGAAAGTGTAGCCGTTTTAGCCAAGATGCCAATTATAAAAGATACATTAATTACATTTTTAAGAACCCTTAGGTCCACAGATTTTAATAGCTCTAATAGTACACTTTACTTAAAAGAAGAGATTTCCAAGAGGATTAATAAGATTACTGCGCCGATTGTTGTAAAAGAAGTGCTGTTTCAAGAAATCACGGTTAACTAGTTCAATATACGAGCAAAGGATTTATTTAGTAGTACAAAATGACTGAAGAAGAACAAAACAAAGATAATGCGGGGACAAAATCTCACAAAAAAGGCAACAACACATTGCCTAATAACTTGACTGGCATAAAGGCTGTTCTAGAACAATCACTCCAGTCTTATGACAAGCTACCAATGCTTGAAATTATCTTTGAAAAATTTATTCGACAGCTAAGCACTGCACTTAGAAATCTTACTTCTGAACCAGTGGACGTAACAATTGAAGATTATAAGTCATTGAGATTTGGAGGGTATTTCGACCATAATAAAAACCCAATATCTATTGTAATTTTTAGAGCTGTAGAGTGGGAAAATTTTGGGTTGCTAATACTTGAAAATAATATGATTTTTTCATTCGTCGATTTGCTACTTGGTGGTAAAAAAAACACATCCCAAGTCAGTGCTAACGATTCAGAAAGAATACTAACTTCGATTGAACAGGGATTAGCCAGACAAATTTCAGAAATTATCCTGACTGAGCTAAGCCATGCTTTTGATCAAATAACTCCTACTACTTTTAATTTTGAAAGATTAGAGAGTAATCCTAATTTTGTAACGATTGCCAGACCAGGAGACGCAGTAATTGCTCTAAAATTAAGGATAGAGATTGATGAGCAGGTAAAGAATGTTGAGTTGATATTACCATACAAAACTATTGAACCGATTAAAGAGCAAATGCAACAGGTGTTCCTTGGTGATAAATTTGGCTCTGACCAGGAATGGGAGCGTATGCTTTCCGAAAGCATAAAAGGAGTTAATTTACCAGTTGAAGCAGTTATCACTAATAGAATATCTACAATTGAAGAGATTGCAAAGCTTAAAATTGGTGATACATTTATTATGGATCACCACAAAGATAAAGACATTATTGTTCGATCTGGTCCTATATCTTTATTTACAGGAAAAATTGGAAAGGTGGACAATAAGGTTGCAATAAATTTGAAAAACTTTTTTGAAGAATAGGTAATATGTTATTTTTAGATTTTTTACTGTTAATAATGATAGTTGTTTGTGTTGCTTACTGCTGGATGCTTAATAGGCGTATCCAGGATTTGCAAAATAGTAGGATTGAATTTGCTCGAATGATTAAAGAGCTAAATGCTTCTATAGTTAAGGCTGAAAACAATGTAAATGAAATGAGTGAGCTAAGCAAAGTTACTAGTAACGAAATAAAATCAGTTGTTGAAGAAGCAACGGAGATTTCATCTGAACTTGCAACTATGAGCGAAATAGCAAGAGAACTTTCTATAAAACTTAGTACTCAAAGCCATTCAATTAGCAAATCCTCATATGAAGCTGAAACTTCTCAGAATACTTACGAGAATTCTATGCATTCAAAACCAAAAGAAAAGTTCACTGAAGAGGATTTAGCACCAGTTCCTGATGAAGCTTTTGAAAGCAAATATACAAATCAGTTAAAAAATTTCATTCAAAGCATTGTCAGTAAAAAAACCGATGAGCAAAGCGCTAATTTGAACCAAATGAACTATTACGAAACTTTAAGAAAAATTAACGCTAAAAAATAATGAAAGCAAGTTTATTTTCGCCTATATTAATATTACTAATTATTACATTGTTTGCTAAAGCCTCAATGCTTTTTGGTCGTATTCAAGAACAAACAAGCTATTCTGTTGATACAAGCACGTCTTCTGTACTTGTTGATACAGCTTACGCTAAATCTTCTCCTGAATCAGAAAAAAGTGATAATTCAGTACCTGAAGATACCAACTCTAACAAGAAGCCTAAGAAAGAACCAACAAAGGCAGCAGCGGATAATCCTGGGGCAGTTATAAAGGATAATCCTGGTAAAGCTGAAAAAAAACCTTTAGATAATCTTTCGCGTTCAGAAATGGATCTTTTGAAAGAGCTCTCAAAAAGAAGAGATACTCTTGATAAAGAAAAAAAAGATATGAATGTTAGAGAGCAGGTATTGAAAGCTACTGAGAATAAAATTGACCAAAAAGTTGGAGAGTTAAAGAACCTACAATCCCAACTAGAAGTATTGATGAAGCAATATGATCAAAAAGAAAATAGCAAGATTCTTAGTTTAGTAAAAATTTATGAAACTATGAAACCAAAGGATGCCGCTAAGATCTTTAATGAGCTTGAAATGCCTGTACTTCTGAAAGTTGTAAGTAATATGAAGGAAGTAAAAGTTGCGCCAGTAATTGCCAGTATGGATCCAGTAAAAGCACGAGATCTATCAATAGAACTAGCTAAGCAAAAACCAATTGAATAATACCATTTCTTAAAATCTATATGAATTTTGTAGATCTCGGTTGTGCTCTCATTTAATATGTTTTGCAGCCTGTGCCCTAAAGTTCAAAATTTGATGGTATAATAACTTATAATTTAGGTATTTATGAATAGTTATTTGCTAGGCGCATATTGTTTTACATTTACAATATTAGCTTTTGTTTTAATAAAGACCATTATAGATTTCAAAACTGGTGAACCACAAAAAAAGAAATAGGATACTTATAATATTCTTAATGCTATCTCTCTGTTCAATAGGAGTATATTTTATTCTTTCAAACCTGAATGATAACATAGTGTTCTTCTATCCTCCTTCCGAGATTTCTAAGATTGAAAACAACCGTGGCAAAGTAAGAGTTGGTGGTATAGTTAAAAATGGATCTATTACAAGAGAAACAGATAATAAAATACGTTTTATTATCACCGATTATTCAGAGGAATTAGAAATTATTTATCAAGGTATTCTGCCCGCTCTTTTCCGTGAAGGACAAGGCATTGTAGCAGAAGGAAACTTTAAATTACCAAAATCTTTTCTAGCAATAAAATTACTTGCCAAACATGATGAAAACTATATGCCACCACAAATCAAACGGCATCTCGACAACAGTAAGGAGCCATAAGCTGTTTTATTAAAATCCACAGTAGAGCTAAGTTACAATTTTATACTAGACCTAAATTCATCCTCTTTACCGCCTAAGTGTTTGTATTTTATTAGTCTCTCCGTCAAAACTCTAAATTTTTGATATAATTTCAAGAATTTCAAAAATAAATCACCGCACATTCATTTTTT